>NZ_JAMJFM010000010.1:0-209250 GCF_023544705.1 Streptomyces sp. MCA2 | reverse complement strand
GGAGATCCTCGCCGTCGATGCCCAGACCGGGAAGCAGCCCCGGGATCAGCGGCGGGAGGGTGACGTCGGGCTGACCGCCGGTGTCCCGGCCACCGTGGTGGTGGCCCCGGTCGTGCGGGGACGGGCTGCCCTTGGACGGCGGGTCCAGCAGGCCGCCCGTATTGCCGCCGAGCAGGCCGTCCTCCTGGGACGGTGAGGCCGACGGGCGGGGGGCGTGCGAGCCCCGGGCGTGTTTGCCGGGGGAGGACTTGCTGCCGGACGGCGCATGGCGCCCGTCGGAGCCGGAGCCGGTGTGCGTGGAGCCCGGCGTGTTGCGGTGGTGGCTACGGCCGTCCCGGGTGGGCGGCAGCAGCGGGCGGAGCGGACCGACCTCTTTGTCTATGGCGTCGAAGACCGAACTGACCTGGTCACGGACGTCCGTGAGCTGCGCGGGGAGCCGGTCGCGCAACTGCGACCAGGTGCTGCGGTGCGACTTGGTAAAGGAGTTCAGCGCCTGGATGGGGCCGAGTGAACCATCACGTTCGTACGCCTGGTGCAGCAGGCGGTGGCCCTCGCCCGCGTCGTGGGTGACGCCGGCGAGCGCCTTGCGGACCTCGCTGAGCGCTTCGTGGTCGAGGTCGGCGACCCGGGCGCGCTCCATCAGCCGACGGGCCTCCATCATGCGGATGGCGGCTTGGTCCAGATAGAGCAGGCCGCGATCGGAGTCGTCGTCGGCCATGTTGAGCTTGAGATCCTCCATGCCGCGCTTGAGGCCGTAGAGGGAGTCGCCCGGGAGGGCGTCGGAGCTGGCCGCGGCGACGCCGGTGAAGGCGCCGGCGGCGACGCCGACCGTCAGCCCGCCCGCCGCCAGTCCCTTGGAGAGGCGGGAGCGCGGACGCAGCCTGCCCATCGATTTCGTGGCGCGGTGCGCGCCCCTGTGTTCGCGCTGCTCGGGCACCCTGGCACCGTCGGACGGAGCGCCTTCGGCGAAGGCGGACTCCATCGCGGCGATGAGCTGGGCGCGCTGGACAGTCTTGACCTCGGCTGCCATCTCCGGCCTCGGGAGTTTCCCGAGGCCGTCGGCGACCGCCAACAGCCGTGCTTCGCCCGGCGCTTGCGCCGGATTGTCGACCTGGTCCTCGGCCGCCGTGCCCTCGAGGACCTGCTCCTCGAAGGCCTGGGCGAAGGCGTTGGCCCGCCGGTGCACCGAGACATTCGCGATCACGGGCGGCACCTCCTCTCGTCATCCCGCTCGACTCCCCGGACTGGCTTTGACTGTCCAGACGGACCGGACGGTTGCAAGCCTTTGTCCGCAGCCACTCGATCGAGTGAGAGGCGGCGGGCAAGGCATGACCGCATGGAGCCTGCATCCCGCACAACGAGCGGCGCGGCACTCGGGTTACGCACTCACGATGATCTGACCGACCGGGTATGGAAGGTCACGAAGAGTGAGCAGTCGGGGCATGGGGCTGGTGGTCGACATTTGCGGATAGGGGGTGGGTCAGCGGGCGTCTTCGGGGAGCAGCCGCGCCAGGGTGCGGACGGCGCGGTACTGGAGGGTCTTGATCGCGCCCTCGTTCTTGCCCATGACGCGGGCGGTCTCGGCGACCGAGAGGCCCTGGAGGAAGCGCAGCGTGACGCACTCCTGCTGCTGGGGGTTGAGCTTGCGGACCGCCTCCAGCAGGGCGGCGTTGGAGAGGGATTCGAGGACCGAGTCCTCGGGACTGCGCTCGACCTCGTTGGCGTCGAGCATCTCTCCGGTGGTGACTTCCAGGCGGAAGCGTGAGGACTTGAAGTGGTCGGCGACGAGGTTGCGGGCGATGGTCACCAGCCAGGCGCCGAAATCACGGCCCTGCCAGGTGAAGGTGCCGATCCGGCGCAGGGCGCGCAGAAAGGTCTCGCTGGTGAGGTCCTCGGCCGTGGCGCGGCCGCCGACGCGGTAGTAGATGTAGCGGTAGACCGTGTCGGCGTACTGGTCGTAGAGGCGGCCGAAGGCTTCGGCCTCGCCCGCCTGGGCTCGTTCGACGAGGTCCATCATGCGACGGCTGTCGCTGTCGGCGGGGCGACGGGCGGTGGTCGTGCCGGTGCCGGATCGGCGGGTTCTGCCGGCGGCCTTTCCGACCGCAGCACTCCCGTCGGCCAGGGCGTAGCAGGGTCCGGCGGCGGGGACGGCTGAGGCGAATGCGGGGACGGCGTACGCGGTGGGGACAAAACTGCGCAGGTGGTCGACGAGTGTCGTACGCAGCGTAGCCAGGCCCGAGGCGTCAACCCCGACGTGTGGGTACACGGGACTCCCAGAGGCAGAGCTTCCATCACGTGCAGTGCGGGACCGTTCACTCGTCGTAGGGACGTGTGGGTTCCGGATTGCGTCTGAGGAGAATAACGCTTCGTACAGGCAGCGCTACACCCAGTTGCTCAAATCATCGATTACTTACGGTCCGTGCCGGGTTGGTGGCAGATCAAGTATCGAATACTGAGCAACTTTTGATCGGAAGGGAACGCAATCTGCCTGGTTGGAAGGCGTGTTGTGCTTAACCGGCAGCAACGGGACTGAGGGAGCGGCGGAGGGGGTAGGCAGAGGGGATGGCCCGCCGTGTCGTGAGGCGATCAGGCCTGGTCAGCGGCGTCGGCGCTGGAGCGCGACCGCGGCCGCGGCGCCGCCTGCGAGGGCGCCCACCCCGGCTGCCGCGGGGATGCCGATCTTGGCGGCTTTGCGGCCGGTCCGGTAGTCGCGCAGCCGCCACCCCTGCTCCCGGGCGTGCTTGCGCAGCCGGCTGTCAGGATTGATCGCATAGGGGTGCCCGACGAGCGAGAGCATCGGGATGTCGTTGGCCGAGTCGCTGTAGGCGGCGCAGTGCGAGAGGTCCAGGCCCTCGGCGGATGCCAGGGCGCGGACCGCCTCGGCCTTGGCGGGGCCGTGCAGCGGCTCGCCGACCAGCTTTCCCGTGTAGACACCGCCGACGGACTCGGCGACGGTGCCCAGCGCGCCGGTCAGGCCGAGCCTGCGGGCGATGATCGTTGCGGTCTCGACGGGGGCCGCGGTCACCAGCCAGACCTTCTGGCCCGCGTCGAGGTGGGCCTGGGCCAGGGCGCGGGTGCCGGGCCAGACCCGCTCGGCCATGTACTCGTCGTAGATCTCCTCGCCGATGGACATCAGCTCGGCGACGCGGTGGCCCTGGACGATGGACAGCGCGCTGTTGCGGACGTCCGCCATGTGCTCGGGGTTCTCCGAGCCGGCCAGCCGGAAGTAGATCTGCTGCCAGGCGAAGCGGGCCAGGTCACGCTTGTGGAAGAAGCGCCGCTTGTACAGGCCGCGGCCGAAGTGGAACAGCGCGGCGCCCTGCATGACGGTGTTGTCCAGGTCGAAGAAGGCGGCGGCCGCCGTGTCCCCGACGACCGGGAAATCGGGTTCCGCCGTGGTCTCGGTCTCCTCGGCGGGCGGCGCTTCCTGGGAGGACTTACGGGCGGCTTCCGCCGCGGCCTCGCCGGCCAGCACACTGCGGGCCGTGGCGGGTCGTCTGCGGCGGGTGAACCAGCCCAGGGAGAAGAGTGCCGCGGGGGCACTCCAGCGGGGGCGGTGAGCGGGCGACGGGCGGGCCATGGCGCTAGCGTAGCCAGTTTGTTCGGTGCAACTGGTTACGGGCGCGTGTCAGGAAGGCCTGGAGAGAGGCAAGCGTGCATTACGGCCACCTCTGCGGGGCCTTAGGGACTGGGCGAACACTTCCCGTAAGGGGAGGAAGGACCCCCTGCGGGCCACAACGTGGCGGGGGAGGGGGGTGTTCCCGAGGGCGGGGATATTCCCGGGGGGTGGGCCGGTGGCTCGGGTTCAGGCGCCCAGGGCCGTGCGCAGGCGTTTCGGGTCGACTCGCCAGAAGTCGTGCTGGGCGCCGTCGACGAGGATGACCGGAATCTGCTCCCAGTACTTGCGGTGCAGCTCGGCGTCCTCGGTGATGTCTTTCTTCTCCCAGGACGCGCCGGTCTCCGCGCAGATTTTCTCGATGACGGCCTGGGCGTCGTCGCAGAGGTGGCAGCCCGGCTTGCCGACGAGGGTGACCATCCGGTCGGCGGGGTTCTTGCGGGGGCTGCGGCTGAACAAAGGGGCCATGGAGCCATTGTGCCGGGTCGGGGCGGCGGGAGGGCGTGCCGTGGCGGCCGCGACGGGCCGTGACGCGGGAGGGTGTGCCGTGCGGGCCGGGGCCGGGAGTCGCGTTGCCGGGCCGGTCGGCGAGGCGCGCCCGCGGCCGTCCGGGTCGATTACCATCGGTGGGCGATTTGTAGGTTTCCGGGGGTATAGCGGTGAGGAGTGAGGGCCCGTGCTCCCGTGGGTGCTGCTGTGTTTCGCGGGCGGCGCGAGTGAACGGTGTGACGTGGGAGTTGGTTCCGCGGCGGCTTGTAATCGCCGCGTGACCCCGGTCACTTTGGGCGGACAAACCGGACACCATCTTTGTGCACGCGTTCACAAAGACATAGCCTGCACAAGACAGGGCGGTCGGGTTTCATGCGGTCGCCCGCAGCCCCGCTCTACCCGCAGGAGCACCGTGGCAACTGGCCGAACTCACCGACCGGCGACCCGCAGCCGAGGCATTCCCGAGGCCACGGTCGCCCGGCTCCCGCTGTATCTGCGTGCACTGACCGCGCTCTCCGAGCGTTCGGTCCCCACGGTCTCCTCCGAGGAACTCGCAGCCGCGGCCGGGGTCAACTCCGCCAAGCTGCGCAAGGACTTCTCCTACCTCGGCTCCTACGGGACCCGCGGGGTCGGCTACGACGTGGAGTACCTCGTCTACCAGATCTCGCGTGAGCTGGGGCTGACGCAGGACTGGCCGGTTGTCATCGTCGGTATCGGTAATCTCGGCGCCGCGCTCGCCAACTACGGCGGCTTCGCCTCCCGTGGCTTCCGTGTCGCCGCGCTGATCGACGCGGACCCGGCCATGGCCGGCAAGCCCGTCGCGGGCATCGCTGTCCAGCACACCGACGAGCTGGAGCACATCATCGAGAGCGACGGCGTCTCGATCGGCGTCATCGCCACGCCGGCCGGGGCCGCCCAGCAGGTCTGCGACCGGCTGGTCGCCGCCGGTGTCACCTCGATCCTCAACTTTGCGCCGACCGTGCTGACCGTCCCCGACGGGGTGGACGTCCGCAAGGTCGACCTGTCGATAGAACTCCAGATTCTCGCCTTCCACGAGCAGCGCAAGGCGGGCGAGGAGGCCGGGCCCGACGGCGGCGCGCCGGCCCCGGCCGCCCGTGCTGCCGCCGCCGCGGCGGGCGACCGTAAGGGACCTGACGGGGACATGCCCGCCGTGATGCCGGCATGACCCTCCTGGTCGTCGGACTGAGCCATCGCAGCGCGCCGGTGAGCGTGCTGGAGCGGGCCGCGCTCGCCCCGGAGGCGCGCGGCAAGCTGCTCCAGGACGCGGTGTCGGCCGAACCGGTCACCGAGTCCGCGGTGCTCTCCACCTGCAACCGCATCGAGCTCTACGCCGACGTGGACAAGTTCCACGCGGGCGTCGCCGAGCTCTCCACCCTCCTGGCCCGCCACAGCGGCGCCGGCCTGGAGGAGCTCACCCCTTATCTCTACGTCCACTACGAGGACCGCGCGGTCCACCACCTCTTCTCGGTGGCCTGCGGCCTGGACTCGATGGTCGTCGGCGAGGGCCAGATCCTCGGGCAGATCAAGGACGCGCTGGCCGTCGCCCAGGAACTGCACACCGCGGGACGGCTGCTGAACGACCTGTTCCAGCAGGCCCTGCGGGTCGGCAAGCGCGCCCACAGCGAGACCGGCATCGACAAGGCCGGCCAGTCGCTGGTCACCTTCGGGCTGGAGCAGCTCGCGGACGGCCAGGACGTCGAGACCTGGGCGCACGGCAAGCGGGCGCTGGTCATCGGCGCCGGATCGATGTCGTCGCTGGCCGCCACCACCCTCGTACGGGCCGGTATCGGTGAACTGATCGTCGCCAACCGCACCGTCGAGCGTGCCGACCGGCTCGTCCAGATCCTCACCGAGGCGGGCAGTCCCGGCGCCGCGAAAGCGCTGACCGCCCGTGCGGCCGCCATGACCTCCGTCCCGGACGAGCTGGCGCTCGCCGACATCGTGGTCTCCTGTACCGGCGCGACCGGCCTGGTCCTGGCCGGCGAGATGGTCGCCGCCGCACGCGAGGGGAACACGGCGCCGCTGGCGCTGCTGGACCTCGCGATGCCGCGGGACATAGATGCCGCGGTGCACCGGATCGAGGGCGCGCATCTCGTCGACATCGAGTCGCTGGCCGACGCGTCCGCGGACGCGCCGATGGCGGCCGACGTGGACAAGGTGCGCGGCATCGTCTCCGATGAGGTCGCCGCGTTCGGCGCGGCCCAGCGGGCCGCGCACATCACCCCCACCGTGGTCGCCCTGCGCACCATGGCAGCGGATGTCGTCGCCGGTGAGATCACCCGGCTCGACGGCCGCCTTCCCGACCTGGACGACAAGCAGCGCGCGGAGATCACCCAGACCGTGCGCCGCGTCGTCGACAAGCTCCTGCACGCGCCCACCGTCCGGGTCAAGCAGCTCGCCAGCGAGCCCGGCGGAGCCGGGTATGCGGACGCCCTGCGGGAACTCTTCGATCTCGACCCCCAGACGGTCGCCGCCGTCAGCCGGGCCGACACGCGCGCCGACAGGCACGATGCACGGGAGCGGGCATGACCGACAGCACTACGAGAGCACTGCGGCTGGGCACGCGGCGCAGCAAGCTCGCCATGGCCCAGTCCGGACAGGTCGCCGAGGCGGTACGCGAGCTGACGGGCCGTCCCGTCGAGCTGGTGGAGATCACCACCTACGGCGACACCTCCCGGGAGCACCTCGCGCAGATCGGCGGCAGCGGCGTCTTCGTCTCCGCGCTGCGCGACGCGTTGCTCGCCGGGGAGATCGACTTCGCCGTCCACTCCCTCAAGGACCTGCCCACCGCGCAGCCCGAGGCCCTCACCCTGGCCGCGATCCCCGTACGGGAAGACCCCCGTGACGCGCTGATCGCCAGGGACGGGCTGACGTTCGAGCAGCTGACCGCCGACGAGGACCGGGTGGCCCGTATCGGCACCGGCTCGCCCCGGCGGATGGCGCAGCTCAACGCCTGGGCCAGGTCGTTGGGCCGGCGTGTGGAGACCGTGCCGATACGCGGGAACATCGACACCCGCATCGGTTTCGTCGAGAAGGGTGAACTGGACGCGGTCGTACTGGCCGCCGCCGGGCTCACCCGTATCGGCCGGATCGACGAGGCGACACAGCTGCTGTCGCCCGACGTGATTTTGCCCGCCCCCGGCCAGGGGGCACTGGCGATCGAGTGCGCTGCGGTCAACGTGGATCTCATCGCCCGGCTCGCCGAGCTCGACGACCCGGACACCCGGGCCGCCGTGACCGCCGAGCGTTCCCTGCTCGCCGCCCTGGAGGCCGGCTGTTCCGCACCCGTCGGAGCACTGGCCGACCTTCAGGCCGACGAGCAGGCTGTCACCGAATTGCATCTGCGTGGTGTCGTCGGCACGACCGACGGCAGCACGCTGGTGCAACTGTCCACCACCGGGCACGTACCCGCCTCTCCCGACGACGTGTCGACCCCGCTGAACATGGGTCATGAACTCGCCGCCGAGATGCTCGCCAAGGGTGCGGCCGGTCTTATGGGGGAGCGAGCACTTTGAACCCCACCGCCCCAAACCACTCCGCCTCCGGTCAGGTCACCTTCCTGGGTGCCGGGCCGGGAGACCCGGGTCTGCTGACGCTGCGTGCCGTGGAGGCGCTGGCCTCCGCGGACGTACTCATCGCCGACCCGCAGGTGCTGGACGTCGTGCGCGTGCATGCCCGCGCACAAGTGGACACACCACTCCAGGCATCAGCTGACGAGGCGTCAATCCCCGTCACCCCCAACGGCGTTTCCACCCTTCGGGACACCGCCAATCTTGTCATGGCGGCCGCCCGTGCGGGCAAGCGGGTCGTACGGGCCGTCACCGGAGACCCCGGCCTCGACGGTTATGTCGCCGAGGAGATGCTGGCGTGCGCCGCCGAGGGCATCGTCTTCGAGGTGGTGCCCGGCATCGCCGCGGCCGTCGGCGTGCCCGCGTACGCCGGTGTCCCGCTACGCGACGCCCAGGGCACCGACGTGCGCTTCATCGACGCCCGCAGCGCCGACGCGCGCTGCTGGTCCGAGGTGGGTGCCAGTGACGCCACCGCCGTCGTCTCCACCACCCTCGACTCGGTGGCCGCGGCCGCCGGTGAGCTGGTGTCCGGGGGCCGCAAGCCGGACACCCCGATGACCGTCACCGTCGCCGGCACCACCACCCGCCAGCGCACCTGGACCGCCACCCTCGGGTCGGTCGCCCAGGTGCTCAAGGCCGCCAAGGTGCTGCCTTCGGCGGACGGCGGCCAGCCGGTCATAGCCGTGGTCGGTGAGCGCAGTGCCGCAGCCCAGCGCGACCGTCTCTCGTGGTTCGAGTCCAAGCCGCTCTTCGGCTGGCGGGTGCTCGTGCCGCGGACGAAGGAGCAGGCTGCGTCGCTCTCCGACCAGCTCGTTTCGTACGGCGCGGTGCCGCATGAGGTCCCGACCATCGCCGTCGAGCCGCCGCGCACCCCGCAGCAGATGGAGCGCGCGGTCAAGGGTCTGGTCACCGGCCGCTACGAGTGGATCGCCTTCACCTCGGTCAACGCCGTCAAGGCGGTCCGGGAGAAGTTCGAGGAGTACGGCCTGGACGCCCGCGCCTTCGCCGGGATCAAGGTCGCCGCGGTCGGCGAACAGACCGCCAAGGCGCTGGTCGCCTTCGGTGTGAAGCCCGACCTGGTGCCGAGCGGTGAGCAGTCGGCCGCCGGTCTCCTGGAGGACTGGCCGCCCTACGACGCGGTCTTCGACCCGATCGACCGCGTCTTCCTGCCGCGCGCCGACATCGCCACCGAGACCCTGGTCGCCGGGCTGATCGAGCTGGGCTGGGAGGTCGACGACGTCACCGCCTACCGGACGGTGCGCGCCTCGCCGCCGCCGGCCGAGACGCGTGAGGCGATCAAGGGCGGCGGTTTTGACGCCGTGCTCTTCACGTCCTCGTCGACCGTCCGGAACCTGGTCGGTATCGCGGGCAAGCCGCACAACGTGACGGTCATCGCCTGTATCGGCCCGGCCACCGCCAAGACCGCCGAGGAGCACGGGCTGCGGGTGGACGTCATGTCGCCCGAGCCGTCGGTGCACAAGCTGGCCGAGGCGCTCGCGGACTTCGGCGCGGCGCGGCGCGATGCCGCGATCGAGGCCGGGGACCCGGTCACCCGGCCCAGCGAGCGGCGGCCCGGGTCGCGGAGACGGGCTCGTAGCTAGCAGCGATAGCAGGATTGCTTTGAAGGGCGCCTCTCTTGGGGCGCCCTTCTGCGTTACTGCCGCTCGGTGGCGTACGGCAGGAAGCCGGCCCCGGTGATGGGGGTGAAGGTGAGCCGGCGTCGGGTGATCTCGCTGGTCCCGCTTTCGCGGCCTGAGCGGGCGGCCATTGCGGCCGCGACTGCCGACGACACGTCGGCAAAGGCAGGGGCAAAGCGGGCGTAGCGTGGGCGGTATGACGAAGTACGGAAGCTTCCCCGGTGCGCGGCCCCGGCGGCTGCGTACCACCCCCGCCATGCGGCGGATGGTGGCCGAACACCGGCTGCACCCCGCAGACCTGATCCTTCCCGCGTTCGTGCGGGAGGGGATCGGCGAGCCGGTGCCGATCTCCGCGATGCCGGGCGTCGTCCAGCACACCCGCGACACGCTGCGGAAGGCCGCCGTGGAGGCGGTCGACGCGGGGGTCGCCGGGATCATGCTGTTCGGGGTGCCCGAGGACGCGAAGAAGGACGGCGCCGGTACGGCGGGCACCGACCCCGACGGGATCTTGCAGGTCGCCATCCGTGATGTGAAGGCCGAGGTCGGTGACGACCTCGTCATCATGTCGGACCTGTGCCTGGACGAGTACACCGATCACGGGCACTGCGGCGTCCTGGATGCCGAGGGGCGGGTCGACAACGACGCGACGCTGGAGCGCTACGCCGAGATGGCGCAGGTGCAGGCCGACGCGGGCGTCCATGTCGTGGGCCCCAGCGGCATGATGGACGGCCAGGTCGGCGTCATCCGTGACGCGCTCGACCAGACCGGCCACGAGAACGTCTCGGTCCTTGCCTACACGGCGAAGTACTCCTCGGCCTTCTACGGGCCCTTCCGGGAGGCCGTCGGCTCGTCGCTCCAGGGCGACCGCAAGACGTACCAGCAGGACCCGGCCAACCTCCGTGAGTCGATGCGCGAGCTGGCGCTCGACCTGGAGGAGGGCGCCGACATGGTGATGGTCAAGCCGGCGATGCCGTATCTCGACGTGCTGGCGAAGGTCGCGGACGCGGTGGACGTGCCCGTCGCCGCGTACCAGATCTCCGGTGAGTACGCGATGATCGAGGCGGCCGCCGAGAAGGGCTGGATCGACCGGGACAAGGCGATCCTGGAGGCGCTGACCGGTATCAAGCGGGCCGGTGCCGACATGATCCTCACGTACTGGGCGACGGAGGTCGCGCGGGGGCTGTGACCGCCCGCCCGACCGGTTGTGTCGTGCCGAAGCTCCCGTCCCCGGGGTCCGGGGACGGGAGCTTCGTCGTCGGCGCGACGTTTTGTCCGGCGCCTGCCGGGCACGCGCCGAGTGTCAAGGAAGGCCCCGACCGACTGAGGAGCGGGTAACCATGACTGCCAAGCGCAAGATGCAGGCCAAGGGCGCGCAGGTCATCGGCGCCATGAAGGAAGTCGTCGGGCGGGCCACGCACAACCGCAAGCTGGAGGCCGAGGGCAAGGCCGAGAAGACCGCCGGGCACGGGCTGGACGCGAGCGAGAAGGTCAAGGACGCGGTACGGAAGCCCTGGCAGCACTGACGGCAGTCCGCAGCCCGGCAGACCGGCAGCACTGACGGCACCGCGGCAGTTCTGACGGCGTCGTCCGCGCCTGAATCCCTGTGGCCTTGCGCCTCCGTGGCCCGCATCCCCGCGGACTGCACTTCTGCGGGCCCGTACCTCCGCACCCCGCACCCCGCCGCCGTTCAGCCCGCCACGGCCCGGGCGAGCACCTTTGTCACGTCCACGATCAGCGGATTGTCGTAGGCCGCGGCCTGCTCCGGCTTGCCCGTCAGTACGGCCAGCACGATCGGGGTGCCGTCCGGGGCCCAGGCCACGCCCACGTCGTTGCCGGTGCCGTACGAGCCGGAGCCCGTCTTGTCGGCGATGGCCCAGTCCTTGCCCAGGGCGGCGCGGAAGCGGTCCGTGTTGGTTTCGTTGGTCTTCATCCAGGCCGTCAGCAGGCCCCGGTCGGACGGCGAGAGCGCATCGCCCACCAGCAGCCGGGCGTAGGTGCGGCCGATGGCGGCGGGGCTGGTGGTGTCCGTCCTGCGCCAGGGCTCGGCCGAGTTCAGTTCCGTCTCCCAGCGGTCGAGGCGGGTGGTGCGGTCGCCGAGGGAGCGGGCGAAGGCGGTGACGGCGGTCGGGCCGCCGAGTTCGCGCAGCAGGAGGTTGCCGGCCGTGTTGTCGCTGCGCCGGACGGCGGCGGCGCACAGTTCGGCGATCGTCATGCCGGTGGCGACGTGCTTTTCGGTGACGGGTGAGTTCTCGACGAGGTCGGCGTCGGTGTAGTGGACGCGGCGGGCCAGGGTCTCCCCGTTGCGGTCGAGGTCGCGCAGCACCGCCGCGACGGCGAGGGGCTTGAAGACCGAGCAGAGGGGGACGCTGGTGTGGGCGCGGTAGGCGACCGTCGCGCCGGTGGCGGTGTTGTGGGCGAAGGCGCCGACCCGCGCCCGGTGGGTGTGCTCCAGCCGGCGCAGGGCCTCGTACGGATCACCGGCGGTGGGGGCCTGGGCGGCCGCGGATGTGGTGGCGGACGCCAGGAAACCCGCCGCCAGCAGTCCGGCTCCGGTGCCCAGCGCGGCGCGCCGGGTCGGACCGGGGGTGTGCTTCGTGGTGCGCTCGTTGCTCCGGTGTGGTGCTGGGTGCATCGCTGCCCCTCCCCTTGAGACCTGAGCGGCCCCGTACAACACCTGTGTTGTACGGGGCCGTTGTGGCAGGAGAGTAAGCGACGGCAGGCCCCGCGGGGGGCCGGACGGCGCGCCGGGCTCAGAGCCGCTCGGGCGTACGGATGCCGAGCAGGGCCATGCCCTGGTGGAGGGTGCGGGCGGTCAGGTCGCAGAGGAACAGCCGGCCCGCAACCTGGTCCGGGCCGCCCTCGGCCTTCAGGACCGGGCACTGGTCGTAGAAGGTCGTGAACAGCGAGGCGAGGCCGTAGAGGTACGCGGCGACCTTGTGCGGCTCGTACGACGCGGCGGCCTCGGCGAGCACCTCGCCGAACTGGTCGAGGTGCAGGCCCAGCGCCCGCTCCGCCGGGGCCAGCGACAGCTCCGGGTGCGCCGCGGGGGCCGCGTCACCGGCCTTGCGGAAGATCGACTGGATACGGGCGTAGGCGTACTGGAGGTACACCGAGGTGTCGCCGTTCAGCGACACCATCTGGTCCAGGTCGAACTTGTAGTCCCGGCCGGCCGACGTCGACAGGTCCGCGTACTTCACGGCGCCGATGCCGACCTGCGCGCCGTTGCCCGTGATCTCCTCCTCGGTCAGGCCGATCGGCTCGCCCTTCTCCCGGACCACCGCGGTCGCCCGGTCGATCGCCTCGTCCAGCAGGTCGACCAGCCGCACCGTCTCGCCCTCACGGGTCTTGAACGGCTTGCCGTCCTTGCCCAGGACCGTGCCGAAGGCCAGCTGGACGGCGTGCGTCTTGTCGTTCAGCCAGCCGGCCCGGCGGGCGGTCTCGAAGACCATCTTGAAGTGCAGGGACTGCCGGGCGTCGACGACGTACAGCAGGGTGTCGGCGGAGAGGTTCTGGACCCGGTCGCGGATCGCGGAGAGGTCGGTGGCGGCATAGCCGTAGCCGCCGTTGGACTTCTTGACGATCAGCGGGACGGGGTTGCCGTCGGGGCCCTTGACGTCGTCGAAGAACACGCAGAGGGCGCCCTCGGAGCGCACCGCGACGCCGGACTCCTCCAGCAGCCGGCAGGTCTCCTCCAGCATCTCGTTGTAGCCGGACTCGCCGACGACATCGGGGTCCTGGATGTCCATGTCCAGCTTGTTGAAGACCGAGTAGAAGTAGATCTTCGACTCGTCGACGAACCGCCGCCACAGGGCGAGCGTCTCCTCGTCGCCGGCCTGGAGGTCGACGACCCGGCGCCGGGCCCGCTCCTTGAACTCCTCGTCCGAGTCGAAGTGCGCGCGCGAGGCCTTGTACAGCCGGTTGAGGTTCGACATGGCCTCCTCGCCGGAGACCTCGCCGCTCTTGTGGTCCAGCTCGTGCGGGTGCTCGATGAGGTACTGGATGAGCATGCCGAACTGGGTGCCCCAGTCGCCGATGTGGTGCCTGCGGATCACCTTCTCGCCGGTGAACTCCAGGATCTCGACCATCGCCGCGCCGATCACCGCGGACCGCAGATGGCCGACGTGCATCTCCTTCGCCACGTTCGGCTGGGCGTAGTCGATGACGGTCGTGCCGGCACCGTCGGCGTACGGCACGCCCAGGCGGTCGTCGGCGGCGCGCTCGGCGAGGGTCTTGATGATCGCCTCGTCGGCAACGGTGATGTTGAGGAAGCCGGGTCCGGAGACCTCGATCTCCTTGATCACCGCGCCGCTGTCACCCGTGGGGATACCGGCGACGACCTGTGCGGCCAGCTCCCGCGGATTGCCCTTGAGCTTCTTGGCCAGCGCCAGCATGCCGTTGGCCTGGAAGTCCGCCCGGTCGCTTCGGCGCAGCAGCGGGTCGGCGGCGCCGGCCTCCGGCAGGGCTGCCGAGAGGGCGTCCGCGACGCGCTGGTTGACCGAAGCTGCGAGGGAAGTGACCGAGGCCATGGAAAGAGCTCTCTTCCAGAGGGAGGTGTCGTCGGAGTGGAAAGGGTTTGCCAACGAGTATCCCACGGCACTACCACTGATTTTTCGTCTGGGACAATGGGCACCGTCAGGCTTTTGCGCGTCCGCGCGCAGGACGGCGCAATCAGGAAGCACCAGGAAGAGGAAGGGCCGATCGTGGCTCAGCAGAGCACCGAGACCGACTGGGTCTCCAGGTTTGCGGACGAGGTCATTGCCGAGGCGGAGCGTCGCGCCCCCGGCAAACCGATCGTCTGCGCCTCGGGCCTGAGTCCGTCCGGCCCGATCCACCTCGGCAACCTCCGCGAGGTCATGACCCCGCACCTCGTCGCCGACGAGATCCGCCGCCGCGGTCATGAGGTCCGTCACCTCATCTCCTGGGACGACTACGACCGCTACCGCAAGGTGCCGGAAGTGCCAGGCGTCGACAAGTCCTGGAACGAGCACATCGGCAAGCCGCTGACCTCGGTGCCGGCCCCGGCCGGCTCGGCGTACCCGAACTGGGCCGAGCACTTCAAGGCCGCCATGTGCGAGGCGCTCGCCGAGATGGGCGTCGAGTACGACGGCATCAGCCAGACCGAGCAGTACACCGCCGGTGTCTACCGCGACCAGGTGCTGCACGCGATGAAGCACCGCGCGGACATCGACGCGATCCTCGGCCAGTACCGCACGAAGAGGGCCCCGGCCAAGAAGTCGCAGAAGCCCGTCGACGAGGCGGAGCTGGAGGCCGCCGAGGGCTCGGGCGCGGCCGCCGAGGACGACGGCAGCGGCGGCTCGGCCGGCTACTTCCCGTACAAGCCCTACTGCGGGCAGTGCGAGAAGGACCTCACCACGGTCACCTCGTACGACGACGAGACCACGGAGCTGGCCTACACCTGCACGGAGTGCGGTTTCGGCGAGACGGTCCGGCTGAACGAGTTCAACCGCGGCAAGCTGGTCTGGAAGGTCGACTGGCCGATGCGCTGGGCCTACGAGGGCGTGATCTTCGAGCCGTCCGGTGTCGACCACTCCTCGCCGGGCTCGTCCTTCGTCGTCGGCGGCCAGATCGTCCGCCAGATCTTCGACGGTGCGCAGCCCATCGGCCCCATGTACGCCTTCGTGGGCATCAGCGGCATGGCCAAGATGTCGTCG
This sequence comes from Streptomyces sp. MCA2, assembly GCF_023544705.1. NCBI lineage: Bacteria > Bacillati > Actinomycetota > Actinomycetes > Kitasatosporales > Streptomycetaceae > Streptomyces > Streptomyces sp. MCA2. The sequence continues at coordinate 194,246 of NZ_JAMJFM010000010.1, read as the reverse complement.
TCGCGCGGCGGGGTGCCGACGCCGGGCGACGCGCTGAAGATCATGGAGGCGCCGCTGCTGCGCTGGCTGTACGCGCGCCGCAAGCCCAACCAGTCCTTCAAGATCGCCTTCGACCAGGAGATCCAGCGGCTCTACGACGAGTGGGACAAGCTGGAGTCCAAGGTGGCGGACGGCAGCGCGCTGCCGGCGGACGCCGCCGCGTACTCCCGCGCGGCCCGCACCGCCGCCGGCGAGCTGCCGCGTACGCCGCGCCCGCTGCCGTACCGCACGCTCGCCTCGGTCGCGGACATCACCGCCGGCCATGACGAGCAGACGCTCCGGATCCTGAGCGAACTGGACCCTGACAGCCCCGTCACCTCGCTGGACGAGACCCGGCCGCGGCTGGACAAGGCCGAGTACTGGATCAACACCCAGGTCCCGGCCGAGCAGCGCACCATCGTCCGTGACCAGCCCGACGAGGACCTGCTCGGCACCCTCGACGAGCAGGCCCGCGGCTCGCTGCGGCTGCTGCTCGAAGGTCTCGACGAGCACTGGTCGCTGGACGGCCTGACCACCCTGGTCTACGGCGTCCCGAAGGTCCAGGCGGGCCTGGAGCCGGACGCCAAGCCGACCCCGGAGCTGAAGGTGGCCCAGCGGGCCTTCTTCGCCCTGCTCTACCAGCTGCTGGTCGGCCGGGACACCGGGCCGCGGCTGCCCACCCTGCTGCTGGCCGTGGGCGCCGACCGGGTGCGCAAGCTGCTCGGCGGCTGACGGGCCGTCGGAAGGCTGTTGCCGTCGAGTCGCTGCCGTTGAGTCGTAGACGCGTCCGCGTGGTCTCCGACTGAGGGATGAGAAGGGTTCGGCCCCGGGGACGAGGACCTCCGGGGCCGGACCCTTCACGCTGGAGCCATGAGAGGAATCTTAGGCTTCATCATCATGATCCAGGGCGTAATGGGATTCATCGGGCAGGTCTTCTTCGACGGCGCCTGGGGCCTGCTGCCCCACTGGTTCGATCTGCCGTCCGCCGCCTACGTCGGCCTCTTCGCGGCCGGTGCGGCGCTGGCCGTCTGGGGGGACGCGGCCAAGAAGCGCAAGGAGAAGCAGGCGCGGCAGACGGGCGCCGGGGCGGTCTAGCGGTCCAGGGGACCTGCGGGACGACACCCGGCGGGTGCGTTACGCGATGTGCTCGTCCATCAGTTCCGCGTTGAGGCGGTCGCTGAACTGGTCCATGCAGCGGTTCAGGTCCCGCGACCGCAGGCGGATGCCGTACTGCGCCTCCAGGTTCGCCGCGAACGCGCCCGGTGTGGGCATGCCTTCGCCCTCTATCGAGTGCCGGAACACCTGGTACAGGTCCTCGTCGGTCGGCTGTGCGGCCGGTGCCTGAGCAGGCTGGGGGCCCGCCTCCGGGGTGCCCTGGCCGAGCGGACGCGTCCCACCCGCACCGTTCGGCACCGGGACCTGTGGCTGGGGCTCCGGCGCGCGCGGCGCCGGTACGGGGGCCTGCTGGTGCGTCGGCGCCTGCTGGTACGTCTGCGGCTGCTCGTACGTCGGCGCGTGCTCGTGCGTCGGCCCCTGCTCGTGGGTCGGCGGCTGCTCGTACGCCGCCGCCTGCTCGTACGTCGGCGCCTGCTGGTGCGTCGGTACCTGGCGGTGCTCGTCGTACGAGGGCTGTCGCTCCTGCTGCGGGACGAACGCCGGGTCGTAGTCACCCTGATACGTCACCTGCTGCGGCGCCGCGAACCACTGGCTCGGCATCTCCCCGGCCTCGGCCGGCTCCTGGGCCGGTTCCTGGGCCCTCGGCTCCCGAGCGGGCGTCAGGGACTGCTGTGGCGCCGGCAGCAGCTGCGGTTCGATGCCCGCCGCGGCGAGCCCCGCGGGAGCGGTCTGGGACAGCGGCACCCCGAACCGGGCGAGCCGCAGGGGCATCAGGGACTCCACGGGAGCCTTACGGCGCCAGCTCCGCCCGAAGCGCGACCGCAGGCGTGCCTGGTACACGAGGCGTTCCTGCTCCAGCTTGATCACCGCGTCGTAGGACCGCAGCTCCCACAGCTTCATCCGCCGCCACAACAGAAACGTGGGGACGGGCGCCAGCAGCCAGCGCGTGATGCGCACACCCTCCATGTGCTTGTCCGCCGTGATGTCGGCGATCCGCCCGACGGCGTGCCGGGCGGCCTCGACGGTGACGACGAACAGCACCGGGATGACGGCATGCATGCCCATGCCCAGGGGATCGGACGACGCCGCGGCATTGAACGCCACGGTCGCGACCGTCAGCAGCCACGCCGTCTGCCGCAACAGCGGGAAGGGCATGCGGATCCAGGTCAGCAGCAGATCCAGCGCCAGCAGGACGCAGATGCCCGCGTCGATGCCGATGGGGAAGAAGTAGGCGAAGCTGCCGAAGCCCTTCTTGAGGGCCAGTTCACGCACGGCCGCGTAGGAGCCGGCGAAGCCGATACCGGCAATGACCACCGCGCCGGCGATGACCACTCCGATGAGTATCCGGTGCGTGCGTGTCAGCTTCAGTGGCGCGGCCACCCGAGGACCCCTCCCAGTCGGTCTGTTGCGAGCGACAGCCTGGCACATGGGTGCGGGAGGGCGTGTGCCGGTACGGGCGGAGCCGGGTGAAGGTCTGCGAGGTGACCCGGTGCCCGGGCCGGAGAGGGCCCGGGCGACGCCGGTGCGGTCAGCTGTTGGCCTTGGCGGCGGCGGCGACCGCTTCCTTGGCGGCGGCCTGGTTGTGCTTGAGCAGGTCGGCGACCTTGGGGGCGTCCGCGCCCGCCAGGCCCGCGCCGTTGTAGTTGATCGTCACGACGATGTTGGAGGTGCGGGCGACGATGGTGGTGTTCTTGAAGTTGGTGCCGTCGCGCTTCACGTCGTAGGTGATCGCGGTTGCCTCGTCACCGGTGCCGGAGGTCTTCACGGTCTCCAGCTTCTTGGCGCCCTTGGTGGCCTTCGCCTCGGACACCTGCTTGGCGTAGAAGTCCGTGGCGCGCTTCTCGCCGCTGCCGACGCCCGGGTCGGATTCGTAGCGCTGGTAGCCGATGTCCAGCCAGCGCCACTGGGTGCCGTCGACGCCCTTCTCGTCCGAGCTGGTCCACGAGCAGGTGCCGTGGGCGGCGTTGTCCGTGGACTTGCCCTGCTCGCCGGAGGCGTCCTTCGCCTTGGGCAGCATCTTCTTGATGGTGTCCTTGGAGAACGCCGAGCACGGGTTCGGCAGCTTCTTGAACTTGGCGGGCGCGACGGTCGGCGAGGGCTTGGCCGCGCTGCTGGAGGCGGCGGAGGAGGCGTCACCGGAGCTGTCGCTGTCCGAGCCGGAGCAGCCGGCGACGAGCAGCACCGGTACTGCTGCGCAGGTGAGAAGGCTGGCGAGTCGCTTGGCTGAACGGTGCATGGTTCCTTCGCTGTTCGTCGTCGTCGGGTCGGCACGGCCGTGGCGGTGGCCGTGGGGCCTGCCCGGCCGCGTACGGGGCAGGGCTAGACGGCACGGTACGCGGCGTGGCGAGGTGGGTGACCGATTCATGTCGATGAGCGCAACGCTCAAATCGGGCGATTCAGCTTCTTGTCCGTCGACTCGGTCAATACTCCCACCACGGACTATTCGCTGAGGCTGTCGGACAGCTCGGTGGCCAGCGAACGGGCCTTGTCCTGCAATTCCTGGCTGTCCGGCAGCATCGCCTTGTCCGTGGACCACTGGTCGTAGGTGATCTTCACGATGACGTTCGACGTGCGAAAGACCACAGTGACATCGCGGTGTACGCCGGAGTCCGCTGTGACCAATTTGTCATTGAGGAAGGCCGCGTCCCCGAGGTCGTCCAGGACGCGGGGGGCGGTGGAGCCGCTCGGGTCCGTGCTCGGATCCGCGCTCGGGTCGGACTTCTGCGAGGGGCTCCCGGACGGGGCCTTCCCCTTCGCGTCTGCCGAGCTCTTGCCCGTTGTGCTCTTGTCCGTCGCGTCGTTGGTGACGACTCCTTCGCCCTTTTCCTTGTCCTTCGAGGCGGAGGCGGAAGCGGAGGGGGGCGGGGCGGCGGGCGAGGGGGCGCCGGCGCCGCCGGGCGGTATCTGTGCGGCCAGCTCCTTCTTGCCGTAGATCGCCTGCGCCTTGTCGTCATCGCTGACGGCGGAGTCGTACGAGACCACGCGCTGGATGTCCAGGCCCAGATGGCGGGTGCCCGCGGTGGTCTCGCGGGTCCAGCGGCAGCCGACGCGGCGGTCGGTGTCGTAGGTGATGTCGGCCTGGCCGCCGTAGACCTTCTGCGCCTCGGTGTCCGACAGGGGCTGGCCGTCGCCGGGCAGCATGCGGCGGATGACGCCGCGCGAGGGCAGCCCGCAGGCCTCCGGGAGGGTCTGGTAGCGGCCCGGCTCGGCGGCCGGGCTCGATGTGGCGGCGCCGCCGCTCTTGGCGTCGGCGGCGTCGCCGTCGGGGCTGGAGCTGCCGGTGCAGCCGGTGAGACCGGCGGCCAGCGCCGCGGCCACCACCACTGCGGCACCGGGTACGAACGGCTTCCGTGGCATCGTTCGCGGCTCCTTCCCCTACGAAATGCGGTTGCCGCCGGTCGGCGGCCGATGGACACAATGTCTATCGCACGTCTTGCCGCAAACGCTGGTCCGCCGTCCAAGATCGGATAAATTGTCCGGCTTTTGCGTTTTTCATGAATTCGGGGGAATGGGGAAGTTATGTCGTACGTCGAGGTGCCCGGCGCCCAGGTACCGATCCGGATGTGGACGGACCCGGCCGCGGTCGAGGACGTCGCGATGCAGCAGCTGCGCAATGTCGCCACCCTGCCGTGGATCAAGGGCCTGGCCGTGATGCCGGATGTGCACTACGGCAAGGGAGCGACGGTCGGCTCGGTGATCGCCATGCGCGGCGCGGTCTGTCCGGCGGCGGTCGGTGTCGACATCGGCTGCGGGATGAGCGCGGTCAAGACCTCGCTCACCGCCAATGACCTGCCCGGCGATCTCTCCCGGCTCCGCTCGAAGATAGAGCAGGCGATTCCGGTGGGCCGCGGGATGCACGACGCTCCGGTCGATCCCGGACGGCTGCACGGCTACCCGACGGCGGGCTGGGGGGACTTCTGGTCGCGGTTCGACGGGGTGGCCGAAGCGGTCAAGTTCCGTCAGGAGCGCGCGACGAAGCAGATGGGCTCGCTGGGAAGCGGCAACCACTTCATCGAGTTCTGCCTCGATGACACCGGCGCGGTGTGGCTGATGCTGCACTCCGGCTCCCGGAACATCGGCAAGGAACTGGCCGAGTTCCATATGGGGCAGGCGCAGAAGCTGCCGCACAACCAGGGGCTGGTCGACCGCGACCTCGCCGTCTTCATCGCGGACACCCCGCAGATGGCGGCGTACCGCAACGATCTGTTCTGGGCGCAGGAGTACGCCAAGCACAACCGGGCCGTGATGATGGCGCTCTTCCAGGACGTCGTCCGCAAGGAGTTCAAGAAGGCCAAGCCGACGTTCGAGCCGGTGATCTCCTGCCACCACAACTATGTGGCGGAGGAGCAGTACGACGGCATGGACCTGCTGGTGACCCGTAAGGGCGCGATCCGGGCGGGCAACGGCGAGTACGGCATCATCCCGGGCTCGATGGGCACCGGGTCGTACATCGTCAAGGGACTGGGCAATGCCGCGTCCTTCAACTCCGCCTCCCACGGCGCCGGCCGCAAGATGAGCCGGAACGCCGCGAAGAAGCGGTTCTCCACCCGGGACCTGGAGGACCAGACGCGGGGTGTGGAGTGCCGTAAGGACTCCGGTGTGGTGGACGAGATCCCGGGTGCCTACAAGCCGATCGAGAAGGTCATCGATCAGCAGCGGGACCTGGTCGAGGTCGTCGCCAAGCTCAAGCAGGTGGTGTGTGTGAAGGGCTGAGCCCTGGGACGGAGACGGGGCGGGGGCGGTCCGGCGCGGTGTGCGCCGGGCCGCCCCTCTCTTTCGTCCGTCGGCGGGCCGCTTTCCCGGCCGGGGGCCGCGGCAGGCGGCTCAAGTGGTGCGGTGGACCTTGGAGTTGGAGGCCTGGGCGCGGGGGCGGACCACCAGGAGATCGACATTGACGTGGGCGGGCCGGGTGATCGCCCAGGTGATGGTGTCGGCGACATCCTCCGCGCTCAGCGGCTGGTCGACGCCCTCGTAGACCTTGGCGGCCTTGTCGGAGTCGCCACGGAAGCGGGTGGTGGCGAACTCGTCGGTCTTGACCATGCCCGGGGCGACCTCGATGACGCGCACCGGCTCACCGCACAGCTCCAGACGGAGCGTCTCGGCGATGACATGCGCGCCGTGCTTGGCGGCGACATACCCGCCGCCGCCCTCGTAGGTGCCATGGCCCGCGGTGGAGGAGAGCACGACGACGGTGCCCTCGCCGGAGGCGGTGAGCGTGGGCAGCAGCGCCTGGGTCATGTGGAGCACGCCCAGCACATTGACCTCGTACATGGCGCGCCAGTCGGCGGGGTCGCCGGTGGCGACCGGTTCCGCGCCGTAGGCACCGCCGGCGTTGTTGACCAGGACGTCGACGGAGGGGTAGCGGTCGAGGGCGGCCGCGAAGGCGTCGACGGCGGCGCGGTCGGTGACGTCGAGTGCGTAGGCCTCGGCGTTCGGCAGCTCGGCGGCGAGCGCCTCGATGCGGTCCTTGCGGCGGGCGGTGAGCACCACGTGGTAGCCGGCCGCGGCCAGCGCTCGCGCGGTGGCGGCGCCGATGCCGCTGCTCGCTCCGGTGACGACGGCGGTACGGGCCTCGGCGGTCATGGCACTCTCCTCGGGGCGATGGGGTCCCCCTGCTCCGCGAAGCCTGGGGGAGGGCGGTCCGCCGCCAGGATATGCAGGCGGGGTCAGTGGCTCCTGGGGGCGTACATGATCACGGCCATTCCGGCCAGACAGATCAGTGCTCCGGTCACGTCCCAGCGGTCGGGGCGGTAGCCGTCGGCGATCGCGCCCCAGGCCAGCGATCCGGCGACGAAGACACCGCCGTACGCGGCGAGGATCCGGCCGAATGCGGCGTCCGGCTGGAGGGTGGCGACCCAGCCGTACACCCCGAGCGCGATCACTCCGGCGCCGATCCAGACCCAGCCCTTGTGTTCGCGGACGCCCTGCCAGACAAGCCAGGCGCCGCCGATCTCGAAGAGGCCGGCGAGGACGAAGAGGGCGGCGGAGCGGGCGAACAGCATGCGTCCAGCGTACGGAGGGCGGGTCCGGACCCGCCGTGGGCGGGGAACGTCGGGCGAGGCATGGATGAGGCATGGCTGAGGCATGGCTGGGGGCGCGCCGGGCGAGGCATGGACGTCAGGAGGGGCGTTGAGCGTCAGCGAGGGGCCGGTGAATGTCGGCGGGGGGGCGTCGGGCGAGGCATGGGCGTCAGCGGGGGACCGTTGAGCGTCGGCGGGGGAGTCGGGTGACGCATGAGCGTCAGCGAGGGGCCGTTGAGCGTCGGCTGGGGTCTGTCGGCGGGGGACTGTCAGTGGGGTGTGAGAGCTTCGGGGGCATGCTGATCGAACGGGCTTACGTGGACGTTCCGGAGGGGGAGGGGACGGCTGAGAACGGCTGGCCCTGGACGGTGCCGTGTGTGCGCCAGCTGGCCGAGGAAGGCCTGGCCTTCCGCGCTCCGGTGACCTTTCTGGTGGGGGAGAACGGTTCGGGAAAGTCGACGCTGGCCGAGGCGCTGGCGGAGGGCTTCGGGCTGGATTCGTACGGCGGCTCGGCGGGATACAAGTACGCGAGTTCGCGGGAGGCATCGCTGCTCGGCAGCCGGATGCGGTTCGATCCGACGCGGCAGGGGCGGCAGATGGTGCGCGGGCCGCGGGTCCGCCGGCGGGGGTTCTTCCTGCGGGCCGAGACGGCGTTGGAGGCGTTGAACGGGGAGCGGAGGTCGAACCGGCTGTCCCGCTCCCCGGACGAGATGAGTCACGGGGAAGGCTTTCTGATGGCCTTCCGGGAGCGGTTCGCACAGCGGGGCCTGTATGTCATGGACGAGCCCGAGGCGGCCCTGTCCTTCTCCTCCTGTCTTGAACTGATCGGGCTGATGGGGGAGTTGGGGAGCGGTGGTGCCCAGATCATCTGTGCCACCCACTCCCCGCTGCTGACGGCGCTGCCCGGCGCCGCGATCGTCGAGGTCGGCGAGCACGGTATGCGGAGCGTGGAGTGGGCGGAGCTGGGGCTCGTCGACCACTGGCGGCGCTATCTCAACGACCCCCGGGCCTATCTGCGGCATGTGCTGGAGGGGTGAGGGCGGCGGGCCGGGCGGTGCCTATGGATCCGATGTCCTCGGGCGCGGCGCCGGTCCAGTGCAGCAGGGCGGACCGTAGTGCGCGGGCGCGCTCGGCGGGGGCCGTGGCATCGGTGGCCCAGGCGATATAGCCGTCGGGGCGCACCAGAAGCGCCGTACGGCGACCGCTTTGCCAGGAGGCGGTCAGGAAGCGGTCCTCGGCGGGGCTACGGGGGGCACCCTTGCTCGTCAGGGCTCGGGGGACGCCGGGTTCGTCGGCGGGGGTGAGAAGCACGAACCGGCCCTGGCGGAGGAGTTCGTAGAGGCGGCTGCCGTCGGCCAGGCGGATGTCGGGGGCGCGCCGGCCGGTGAGGGGGTGGGCGCCGGGCCCGGCACCGTAGGCGATGCCGATGCCGGAGATGGTGCGGACCGCGCGGCCGGACAGCGGCCGCAGATGGTTGAAGACCCGGGCGGCGAGGGTGCGCACGGCGCGGCCGGGGGCGCCGTGCAGCAGGGCGAGCCGGATGAGGGCACCGCTGCTGCGCAGCACCTGCTTGCCCACCGGGTGGCGCTCGGTCTGATAGCTGTCCAGGAGGCTGTCGGGGGAGTGGCCCCGGAGCACCGCGGCCAGCTTCCAGCTGAGGTTGGCGGCGTCCTGGAGGCCGGTGTTCATGCCCTGGCCGCCGGCCGGGGAGTGCACATGGGCGGCGTCGCCGGCCAGGAAGACGCGGCCGACACGGTACTCGGGGGCCTGGCGCTCGTCGCTGTGGAAACGGGAGACCCACCGGGCGTCATGCATGCCGTAATCGCTGCCGAGGGCGAGCCGGGTCATCTCGCGGACCTCGTCGAGGTCGGTGGGTGCGTCGTCGTCGGCCTGGTAGCGGCGGCTCCAGCAGATGACGCGGTACCAGCCGTCGCCGAACGAGCCGATCAGGGCGAAGGCCTCGTCGTTGGCGTTGACGGTGAAGGGGGAATCGGGCTTCTGGGCCAGCCGGACATCGGCGAGCACCAGGGAGCGGATCACGGACTTGCCGGGGAACGGCTGGCCGATGGCCTCGCGGATGGTGCTGCGGACGCCGTCGGTGCCGACGACGTAGGCGGCGCGGAGGCTGCCGATGCCCTCGGTGTTACGGAAGCGCACCGTCACACCGTCGGCGTCCTGATCGAGGCCGAGCACCTCGGATTTGTGACGGAAATCGACACCGGCGCGGCGGGCCCGCCGCTCCAGCAGCCGCTCGACCTCGAACTGCGGAGTGATCAGCACCATGGGGAAGCGGGAGCGGAGCCGGGTCGCGTCGATGGTGGCCTCACCGAAGAGGCGGAGGGTGGAGAGCCGATGGCCGCCGGCGATCAGCTCGTCGGCCAGGCCGCGGGCGTCCAGCTGCTCCAGGGTGCGGGCATGGACGGCCAGCGCGCGGGTGAGGTTGCTCAGGGTGGCGGGGCGGCGCTCCAGGAGAGTGACGCCCAGGCCCGCCTCGGCGAGGTCTCCGGCGAGCAGCAGGCCGGTCGGGCCTGCGCCCACGACGATGACGTCCGTATCGCGGGCCGCACGCACCTCGTCGGCCTCAGGGCCGCTGCCGGCGGGCTTGCGGTTCATGGCATCCATGGCTTCCGCCTCCTGTGCCTATGCCTATGCCTATGCCTATGACTGTGTCTATGCCTGTGCCTGCACTTCATGCCAACGCATGTTGGTCAACGCATGTTGGTCAACGCATGTTGGTCAACGCATGTTGGTCAACGCTTGTTGGCAAGCGTAGGGCGGCCGGGCCTGGCGTGTCAACAGGTGTTGGCCTACAGTTGTTGACATGGCCGAACATGCACCCTCCGCCGCTGATCCCGCGCCTGCCGCGTCCGATGTCGCGCCCGCCGACGCCGCGCCCGGCGGGGCGTCGGACCCCGCCCGCCCCCGGCGTTCCGCCGCCACGCGCGCCGCGATCCTGGCCGCCGCCCGGGACCGCTTCGCCGCGGACGGCTACGAGCGCGCCACCATCCGCGCCATCGCCAGGGACGCGGACATCGACCCGTCGATGGTGATGCGCTACTACGGCAACAAGGCCGGCCTCTTTGCCGCCGCCTCCGAGATCGAGGTGCACGCCCCCGACCTCACCCACGTCCCGCGCGACGAGGCCGGCGCCCGGCTCGTACGGCACTTCCTGGAGCGCTGGGAGTGCGACGAGACGCTGACCGGCATGATGCGCGTCGGCGTCACCAACGAGGCGGGCGCCCAGCGGATGCGCGGGGTGTTCGCCGAACAGATCAAGCCCGTCCTGGCCGCGGTCTGCCCGGTGCCCGAGGAGGCGCCGACCCGCGCCGCGCTGATCGCCTCCCAGATACTCGGCATGGCGCTGTGCCGCTATGTCCTGCACATCCCCCCGGCCGTGGACCTCGGTCACGACGAGGTCATCGCCTGGCTGGCCCCCACCGTCCAGCGCTATCTGACGGCCGAACACCCCTGAGCGTCCGGCGCGGGCGGACTCAGCGCACGTACGCGGTCGGCGGGACCCCGACGGTGGCAGTGACGTCGCGGACCAGATGCGCCTGATCGCTGTAGCCCAGCTCGGCGGCGAGCGCGGCCCAGTCGACCTCCGCCTCGGACGCGGCGCGCTCCAGGGCCTCGTGCACCCGGTAGCGCAGCAGCACCCACTTGGGGCTGACCCCGACATAGCCGGCGAACAGCCGCTGGAGGGCCCTGACGGACATGCCCTCGGCCTGCGCGAAGTCCGCGACCCGGCGGATCGTACGGTCCGTGCGGATCCGGTCGGCCAGCCCCACGGCGAGGTCGGCCTGGGCGAGCATCCGCGGCCCGGCCCGCAGGCGAGGGGCCAGAAAGGCGTCGAGCGCGGCCACCCGGACGTCCTCGTCGTCCGGCTCCAGTACGGGCCCCGCGGCGTCCGTTGGTCCGAAGGCCGTCGCCAGCGGCAGCCGGCGGCCCGTCCAGTCCGTCGCGGGCCGCTCCGGGGCGAACGGCCGGAACCCGCCCGGCCGGAACTGCACCCCGCACACCCGCCCGCGCCCCGTCAGCTTCTGCGCGAACAGCTCCAGCCCGACGCCCGCGACCTCCCCGAAGCCGGGGCGGTCGGCGTACCGCTGGAAGACGAGGTTCACGCACGGGTGCGGAACGACATGCGTGGCATACGGCTCGGACAGATCCCAGTCGATCAGCCAGTAGTGCTCGACATAAGGGCGCAGCGGTGCGGCGGGGGTGCGGCGGCGGAACTGCACCCGCGTGAAGAGACCGGGGGCGTCGACGATGCCCCGGGTGTCGCGCCGTGGAGCGGCCATGCCGGGATTTTAGGCGGTGCCCTACGTCCCCGCCCGGCCCTCAAGGACGGGCCGCGCCGATCGCGCGGCGCCTGTCGCGTTTTTTCAAGCCGCCCCCGGCGGCGGTCCGTAGCGTCATCGCTATGACCGACATGCAGGACATTCCGGATGACGCGCCCGTGAGCGAGCAAGCCGACCCGACCGCACCGACCGCACCGACCGCACCGACCGCAACGGCCCCCACGGCCCCACCGGCCTCCACACCCCCACCGATCAGCGCGCTGCTCGACGCGGCGGCGCAGGCGGCGCTCCCCGTACTGCGCGGGGTGCGCGACGACCAGCTGGGACTGCCGACGCCCTGCGCCGAGTACGACGTACGGGCGCTGCTCAACCACCTCTTCCAGGTGGTCGTCGCTTTCCAGAGCCTGGCCGCGAAGAAGGACGTGGACTTCAGCACCACCCCCGACCGGCTCGGTGAATACGGGGCGCAGTGGCCCGACCGGTTCGCCCAGGAGGCCGCGCGCCTGGTCGAGGCGTGGGCGGTGCCGGGCGCGGAGGACGGTCCGACCGGCGGGATGAAGCTGCCGGCGCGGACCGTCGGCGCGATGGTGCTGCTGGATCTGACGGTGCACGCCTGGGACGTGGCACGGGCGGCGGGCCTGCCGTACACGCCCGCCCCCGGGTGCGTGGCCGAGCTGCGCACACTGGTCGCACAGATGGCCCCGACGGCCCGGAAGATGAACGTCTTCGCCGAGCCGCTCCCCGTCCCGCCCGGCGCCTCCGCCCTCGATGCGCTGCTGGCCGGGACGGGCCGCGACCCGCACTGGACGGCCGGCTGACGGATGTGGGCGACCGCGGCACGGGGACGCGGTATGCCGGGCGGGACCTCGGGCACACTCCCTAAGCCGGATCACCCCCGGCAGTCGGCGGACGAGTGGGAGGCGGCGCGCGGATGGACGAGCAGCGCAGGTCCCACGAGCGGCTCCCCGAGGCGCTGATCGACTTCTACGGGCTGGCGCCGCTGCCCCGTGAGGGCGGACGGTTCCGGCGTACGTGGGCGGGGCCCGAGCGCCCCGACGGGCGGCCCGAGGGCTCGGCGATCGTGATGCTGCTGACCGACGAGCCGGGCGACTTCTCCGCCCTGCACCGGCTGCCCACCGACGAGATCTGGCACTTCTACCGGGGCGATCCGCTCACCCTCTTCCTCCTCCCGGAAGGCGGCGGCGCCGCGGAGGGCGGCGGCCTCCCGGAGGGCGGTGGCACGGCCCGTACGGTCGTGCTCGGTCCTGACGTCCTGGCCGGGCAGCACGTCCAGTTCACGGTGCCGGCCGGTACGTGGATGGCCGCCGAGGTCGCCGACGGCGGTTCCTGGTCGCTCTTCGGCTGCACGATGGCGCCCGGTTTCACCTTCGAGGACTACGAGCACGGGGACGCCGCCGAACTGGCCGCGCGCTTCCCCCAGGAGGCGGCGCGGATCACCGCGCTGAGCAGGCCATGACCGAGACCGGACCGGACGTCACCCACCGCCCCCAACTGCCCGATCTGCGCGGCCAGGTCGCCCTCGTCACCGGCGCCGCCGGGGGCATCGGCCGCGGTATCGCGCTGCGGTTCGCCGCGGCGGGCGCGGCCGTCGTGGCGCATTACCGTACGGGCGCCGACGCGGCCCGGGACCTGGTCGGGCGGATCGAGGCGGACGGCGGGAGCGCGCTGGCGCTGCGCGCCGACCTGGCCGTCGAGGAGGACTGCCACCGTCTGGTGGACGAGGCGGCCGGCTGGCGCGGCCGGCTGACCGCGCTGGTGAACAACGCGGGGGTGCAGCCGACGCAGGAGCTGGCGGCGATGTCGCTCGCCGACTGGCGGGCGGTGGCGGATCCGAACGTGCACAGCGTCTTCGCCTGCACCCAGGCCGCGGCGGCCGTGATGCGGGCGTCCGGCGGCGGCTCGGTGACCCATATCGCCTCGATCGAGGCGGACCGTCCGGCGCCGCAGCATGCCCACTACTGCGCGTCCAAGGCGGCGGTGGTGATGCATGCGCGCGCGGCGGCGCTGGAGTACGGGGCCTACGGCATCCGCGTCAACAGCGTCTCGCCCGGCCTGATCGACCGTCCCGGCCTGGCGGAGGACTGGCCGGAGGGGGTGCGCCGCTGGCAAGCCGCGGCGCCCGCCGGACGGTTGGGCACGCCGGAGGACGTGGGCGACGCCTGTGTGTTCCTCGCCTCACCGATGGCGTCCTGGATCACCGGGCACGATCTGGTCGTGGACGGCGGTGTGTCGGCCCGCCCCACGTGGTGACCGGCGCGGCCCCGTGCGGAGAGCGCCCCGGCCGGGCGGCGCGCCGTGCCCGGGGCCGTCGCGTCCGGGGCCGCCGCGCCCGCGCTGAACCGTTACGGCCAGACCAGGCAGTACGCCTGGTGCCCCGCCTCGTGCAGCCGGTGGCTGAAGTCCTGCCACTCGTGCAGCAGCTGGTAGACGGTGAAGGCGTCGCGCGGGCCCCCGCGGTCGGGGACGGTGGACCAGATGAAGGCGGCCGCGCCGACCGTCTCCTCACCGACGCCGCGCAGCGGGTCGACCACGGTCATGGGGAGCTTGACGACGGCGTAGTCGGGGTGGAGGACGACAAGTTCGAGCGGCGGAACCTTATGGAGCGGTATGCCCTCTATACCCGTGAGGACCATGGCGGCCATCGTCTCCGGCTTGATCTTGCTGAACATGCCGCCCATGCCGAGCTCGTCACCGCCGAGCTCCTCGGGACGCATGGAAACCGGGACGCGGGCCGCGGTCGCACCATTGGGCGCGCCGAAGTACCTGTACGTCACCCCCATGCGGCCGCCTCTGATCTCCCCGCCCGTGGTCTCGCCCGTGGTGTCCTCACGGGTCTCGCCCGTGGTGTCCTCACGCCGGTGACGGCCGCGCTGGGCGCGCTCGGGACCCCGGTCATTGGTTCCCTCGCCCAGTTCGCCACCGCGATGCATATCTCCACCCGACCACTCGCAGCCCCAGCCGCGCAACCCGATCATCGTCTCAGAGACCTCCCCCGTCACCGGCGCGTGAAACGCCCGGCCGCACGCCCCCGTGCGCCTCTGAGACCATTGCTTGCGTGACTTACTCGTACGTCGGCCCAGTTTCGCAGACGAGTGGGGGCTGACGCCCGGTCGAGCGAGAGGAATCAAAAAAGGAGCGAGAGTGAACCCAGCGGCGCCCGCAGGCGTATCGCGAGGGAGATTCCCGCACCCGTTGTCAGCCGGGCCGCGTCCGTGCGCCGCCCCTCCCGCCGTTTATGCAGGTCAGGATCACAGTGTCTTTTCCGTATGAAGCCCCTGTTTCGCAGTCGCTGTTCGACCGTGCGTCCGCTGTGACGCCGGGCGGCGTCAATTCTCCGGTGCGGGCCTTCCGGGCCGTGGGCGGTACGCCCCGGTTCATGGTGTCCGGCACCGGTCCGTACCTCACGGACGCCGACGGCCGTGAGTATGTCGACCTCGTGTGCTCATGGGGGCCGATGATCCTCGGCCACTCGCACCCCGAGGTGATCGCCGCGGTCCAGGACGCGGTCGCCCGCGGTACGTCCTTCGGCACGCCCGGCGCGGGCGAGGTCGAGCTGGCCGAGGAGATCGTGGCCCGGATCGAGCCGGTCGAGCAGGTGCGCCTGGTCTCCAGCGGCACCGAGGCGACGATGTCGGCGATCCGGCTGGCGCGCGGCTTCACCGGCCGGCCGAAGGTGGTCAAGTTCGCGGGCTGCTACCACGGGCATGTGGACGCGCTGCTGGCCGCGGCGGGTTCGGGCGTGGCGACCTTCGGGCTGCCCGACACGCCGGGTGTGACGGGTGCGCAGGCCGGCGACACGATCGTGCTGCCGTACAACGACATCGAGGCGGTACGGGCCGCGTTCGCCGCGCACCCGGGCGAGATCGCCTGTGTGATCACGGAGGCGTCGCCGGGCAACATGGGCGTGGTGCCGCCGCTGCCGGGCTTCAACCAGGGCCTGAAGGATCTGTGCGCGGGCAACGGGGCGCTCTACATCTCCGACGAGGTGATGACCGGCTTCCGCGTCAGCAAGGCCGGTTGGTACGGAATTGATGGCGTACGTCCGGATCTGATGACCTTCGGCAAGGTCATGGGCGGCGGCTTCCCGGCCGCGGCCTTCGGCGGCCGCGCGGACGTCATGGCGCACCTCGCCCCGGCCGGCCCGGTCTACCAGGCGGGCACCCTGTCCGGGAACCCGGTCGCCACCGCCGCGGGCGTCGCGCAGCTGCGGCTGCTGGACGACGCCGCGTACGAGAAGGTCGACGCGGTCTCGGCGGAGGTGCGGGGCCTGGTCACCGCCGCGCTGGCGAAGGAGGGCGTGGCGCATCGGCTCCAGGTCGCGGGGAACATGTTCTCGGTCTTCTTCACCGATGCCGAGGTGACCGACTACGACGCCGCCAAGGCGCAGGAGTCGTTCCGGTTCACCGCCTTCTTCCACTCGATGCTGTCGCAGGGCGTCTACCTCCCGCCGTCCGCCTTCGAGTCGTGGTTCCTCTCGACCGCGCACGACACGGCGGCCGTCGAGCGGATCGCCGCCGCACTGCCGGCCGCCGCGCGGGCCGCGGCCGGGGCGACGGCCTGACGACGGTCGCGGCGCACGGGCCGGCGACTGCTTGCTGACGACTGAATGAATGGGTGACATGAGCAGCGAAGACATCACCGTCGTGCATCTGATGCGGCACGGCGAGGTGCACAACCCCGACGGCGTGCTCTACGGGCGCCGGCCCGGCTACCACCTCTCCGAGCTGGGGCGGAAGATGGCCGACCGGGTGGCGGAGCACCTCGCGGAGCGGGACATCACACATGTCGTCGCCTCGCCGCTGGAGCGTGCGCAGGAGACCGCGGTGCCGATCGCCGGTGCGCAGGGTCTGGATCTGGCCACCGACGAGCGGCTGATCGAGGCGGCCAACGTCTTCGAGGGGAAGACCTTCGGGGTCGGCGACGGTGCGCTGAAGAAGCCGGGGAACTGGAAGTACCTGACGAACCCGTTCCGGCCGTCCTGGGGCGAGCCGTACGTCGAGCAGGTCGTACGGATGATGGCGGCGCTGGGCGCGGCGCGCGATGCCGCACGGGGCCATGAGGCGGTGGCGGTCAGCCATCAGCTGCCGATCTGGATCGTGCGCAGCTTCGCGGAGCGGCGGCGGCTGTGGCACGACCCGCGCAAGCGGCAGTGCACGCTGGCCTCGCTGACGTCGTTCACCTTCCACGGCGACAAGATCATTTCGGTGGGATACAGCGAGCCTGCGCGCGACCTGGTTCCCTCCCATCTTCTGGCGGGCGCCAAACCCGTGAAAGGAAAGGCCAAGGCTTTCGGGGCCTGACGGTGCATCACTTGGTGGAACGTCAAGTCCAGGCAAAATGAGATATCTGCGCGAATAACCCGGAACCCCGACGCTCGACATGCCCTCTTCTCCATTGTCCGTTTATATGGATATTGAGTTCGGCGAGCACGGATGGGGACGAGGGTATGCGCGCGATCAGTCGGCGAAACCTGCTGGGTATGGGAGTTGGTGCGGCCGCGGCGCTGGGCGTCGCCGGCTGCTCTTCGCCTGACTCGGGCACAGGGGCCGACAAAGCGCGCGTGAAGAACTCGGTACAGGCTCGCCCCAAGCTCATCGGTGACGGCTCGACAGCGAATTACGGTTCGCAGCCCCATCAGCCGAAAGCACCCGAACGGCTGGAGCCCGGACAGACCCCGCCGCAGTTCGTCATCTTCTCCTGGGACGGTGCGGGAGAGGTCGGCAACGGCCTCTTCCCCCGCTTTCTCAAGCTCGCCAGGGACCATGGCGCCGCCATGACCTTCTTCCTGTCCGGGCTCTACCTCCTGCCCGAATCCCAAAAGCACCTCTACGAGCCGCCGAACAACCGGCGGGGCGCCTCCGACATCGGCTACCTCAGCGACGACCACATCAAGGAGACGCTGAAGTACGTGCGGGAGGCCTGGCTGGACGGCCACGAGATCGGTACCCACTTCAACGGGCACTTCTGCACCGGCGCCGGCACCGTCAAACGCTGGACGCCGCAGCAGTGGCAGTCCGAGATCGACCAGGCGATGGATTTCGTCACCAAGTGGCGTACCAACACCGGATTCACGGATCTGGATCCGCTGCCCTTCGACTACCGAAAGGAATTGGTCGGCAGCCGTACGCCATGCCTGCTGGGACAGGAAAATCTGCTGCCCACCGCCAAGGAACTCGGCTGGCGCTATGACGCCAGCTCGTCCGGCGGTCTCCAGATGTGGCCGAAGAAAAAGATGGACCTCTGGGACTTCCCGCTCCAGCAGGTTCCCTTCCCGGGGCACTCTTTCGAGGTGCTCTCGATGGACTACAACATCCTCGCCAATCAGTCCAAGAACTCGACGAAGGCCCCGCCGGTCAACTACCCGGGCTGGCGGCGCCAGGCCACCGACGCATATATCTCCGGATTCCGCCGGGCCTACGAGACCAACCGGGCGCCCTTCTTCATCGGCAACCACTTCGAGGAGTGGAACGGCGGTATCTATATGGACGCCGTCGAGGACGCGCTCAAGCACATTGCCAATGAGCAGAGCCGGGATGTCCATCTGGTGTCGTTCCGGCAGTTCACCGACTGGATGGACGCCCAGGACCCGGAGGTGCTGCGCAAGCTCCAGGAGCTCCCCGTCGGGCAGCAGCCCTCCGGTGGCTGGAAGGCGTATCTCTCCGCGGCCTGACATGCCCCTTTGACCGGGGACCGGTCCGGCGAGGGGGGCGCGGAAGATCCGGAAATGGCCCATGCGAAACTTTTCACATGAGTGCTTGCCGCGCCCCACGCCGCCTCACGAGCCGCCGCCGCATCACCCTGCTCGCCGCAGGGGCGGCGGCCGCGTCGCTGACGCTCAGCGCCTGCGGCGACGGCGCCTCCGGCGGCTCGTCCCAGACCCGGTTCGTCCAGGGCAAGAACGGCATCGACACCGTCAAGAAGAACGAGCGGCAGCCGGCGCCCGATCTTGCCGGTGAGACCACCACCGGCAAGAAGCTGGACGTGGCCGACTACAAGGGCAAGGTCGTCGTCCTCAACGTCTGGGGATCATGGTGCGGCCCCTGTATCGCCGAGGCCCCGAACTTCGCCAAGGTCGCGAACGACACCAAGGCCAAGGGCGTCCAGTTCATCGGGATCAACACCCGCGACTCCGAGAAGTCGCAGGCCACCAGCTTCGAGGAAGAGCACAAGGTGCCCTACCCGAGCCTGTTCGACCCGACCGGCCGGCTGATGCTGCGCTTCCCCAAGGGCAGCCTCAACCCGCAGTCCATCCCCTCCACGCTCGCCATCGACAAGCAGGGCAAGATCGCCGCCCGCTCGATCGGCCCGCTCGCCGAGGACGAACTGCGCAAGATGATCGCCCCGCTGATCGCCGAGAAGTGATCACGTGATCGCGCTCGCCGCCGCCGCGGAAAACCAGACCGTCCTCAGCGGCACCCTCCTCGCCGCCGTCCCCATCGCGCTCTTCGCCGGCCTCGTCTCGTTCTTCTCGCCCTGCGTCCTGCCGCTGGTGCCGGGCTATATGTCGTACGTCACCGGCGTCACGGGCACCGACCTCGGCGAGGCCCGGCGCGGCCGGATGCTGGCCGGCGCCACGCTCTTCGTCCTCGGCTTCACCGCCGTCTTCGTCTCCGGCGGCGCGCTCTTCGGCTTCTTCGGCCAGAGCCTCCAGGAGTACAAGGACGTCATCTCGCGGGTCCTCGGCGTGCTGATGATCCTGCTCGGGCTGGCGTTCGCCGGTGTCCTCAAGCGCTTCGGACAGCGCGAACTGCGCTTCCACATGAAGCCCGCCATGGGGCTGGCCGGCGCGCCGGTGCTCGGGGTGCTCTTCGGCGTCGGCTGGACGCCGTGCCTGGGCCCCACCTTCGCCGCCGTCAGCACCCTCGCGTACTCCGGCGCCAGCGCCGGCCGCGGCGCCCTGCTCACCGTCGCGTACTGCCTGGGCCTGGGCCTGCCGTTCATCGGCGTCGCGCTGGCCTTCCGCCGGGCGCTCGGCGCGTTCGGCTGGGTCAAACGGCACTATCTGTGGGTGATGCGGATCGGCGGCGGCATGATGGTCGCGCTCGGCATCCTCCTCGTCACCGGCATCTGGGACAGCCTGATGTCCGAGCTCCAGAGCTGGACGCAAAGCTCCACCGTTGGGATCTGATTGATGTCCACCAAGACCGACACCCCCCGCGAACCGGGCCCCGAGGCCGACGCGGGCAGCGATCTCGGCACGGCCGGATCCCAGCTCTCGACCGCGCCCACGGAAGACGTCAGCTTCCCCTCGCTCGGCCCCCTCGGCTGGGTGCGCTGGTTCTGGCGGCAGCTGACCTCGATGCGGGTGGCGCTGCTGCTGCTCTTCCTGCTGTCGATCGGTGCGATCCCGGGCTCGCTGATCCCGCAGACCAGCGTCGACCCGACCAAGGTCGACCAGTTCAAGGCGGACCACTCCACCCTCGCGGGCATCTACGACAAGCTCGGGATGTTCCACGTCTACAGCTCGGTGTGGTTCTCGGCGATCTATCTGCTGCTGTTCATCTCGCTGATCGGCTGCATCGTGCCGCGCAGCTGGCAGTTCGTCGGACAGCTCCGCCGCCGCCCGCCGGCCGCCCCGCGCCGGCTGACCCGGCTGCCCGCGTACACCACCTGGCGCACGGACGCGGCGCCCGACGAGATCCTCGGTGCGGCCCAGCGGCTGCTGACGAAGCGGCGCTTCCGCGCCCACCGGGCCGGCTCCGCCGTCGCCGCCGAGAAGGGCTATCTGCGCGAGGTCGGCAACCTCGTCTTCCATGTCGCGCTGATCGTGATGCTGGTGGCGTTCGCCGTCGGCGGCCTGTGGAAGTCCGAGGGCAACAAGCTGGTCACCGAGGGCGACGGCTTCTCCAACAGCCTCACCCAGTACGACGAGTTCAAGTCGGGACCGTTCTACGACACCGACGACATGGAGCCGTTCGGCTTCAAGCTCAACCGCTTCGACGCGACGTACGAGCGGACCGGGCCCCAGCGGGGCACCCCGCGCACCTACCGGGCGCAGATCTCCTACTTCCTGGGCGCAGACGGCAAGCAGCACCACAGCGCCATCGAGGTCAACACGCCCCTCGACATCGCCGGCAACAAGGTCTTCCTGCTCTCGCACGGCTACTCGCCCGTCGTCACCGTCAAGGACGGCCGCGGCAAGACCGTCTTCCACGGCGCGACGGCCTTCCTGCCCGCCGACCCCAAGAACCTCACCTCGACCGGTGTGGTGAAGGTGCCCGGCGCGCAGACCGAGGACGGCAAGCGCAACCAGCTCGGCTTCCAGGCCATGTTCGTCCCGACGTTCGGCGGCCGCGGCACCGGCTCGATGTTCTCGCAGTTCCCCGCGCTGGACTTCCCCGTGCTCTCGGTGAACGCGTACCACGGCGACCTGGGCCTGGACTCCGGCCTGCCGCAGAGCGTCTACAAGCTCGACACCAAGCGCCTCAAGAAGTACCAGGACGGCAAGAACGGCATCCTGAAGAAGATGCTGCTGCCCAAGGACCGTGTGGAGCGGCACGCCGGCTCCAAGAACAAGGCGGCCGTAAGCGCCGCCGAAGAACAGACCACGATGAAGCTGCCCAACGGCGAGGGCTCCATCACCTTCGAGGGCGTCAAGAGCTGGGCCAGCTTCAAGGTCTCCCACCAGCCCGGCAACGGCCTGGCGCTGACCGGCGCGGTCGCCGCCCTGCTGGGCCTGGCCGGATCGCTGTTCATCCAGCGCCGCCGGGTGTGGGTCCGGGCGGAGAAGGGCGCCGACGGCGTCACCGTCGTCGAGATGGCCGGTCTCGGCCGCAGCGAGTCGGCCCGGCTGCCGGAGGAACTCGCCGGTCTCGCCGGAGCACTGTTCCCCGATGCCCCGCCCGCTCCGGACGCCGAACCCGGCACGGGACCCGGCACGGACTCCGGCGCCCCGCACGGGCCGGACGCCGGACCCGCCCCCGACACCGAAGACCCCGCGGAGCCCACTGACTCTGACGGACCTGCTGACCCCTCTGAAGGAGCGCGCGCGTGAACATCGCGGCCGCAGCCAACGAGACACTGGCGCACAACAGCAACCTGCTGGTCTATTCGGCGATGGCGGTCTACACGCTCGCCTTCCTCGCGCACATGGCCGAGTGGGTGTTCGGCAGCCGCAGCAAGGTCGGCCGCACCGCCGCCGCCCTGACCGCACAGGCCAAGGCGACCGCGACGGTCTCCGTGCACAAAGCCCAGCAGGGCGGGGGAACGGCCGTCCTGGAACGGCCCGAGGTCATCACCAAGCCCATCGTCGGCAGCCGTGACGTCCCCGACGGGCCGGGCGCCGCGGGCGACACCGAGAAGGGCGACCTCTACGGGCGGATCGCCATCTCGCTGACCGTCCTGGCCTGGGCGCTGCACGTGGGCGGCGTCGTCACCCGCGCCCTGTCCGTGGAACGTGCCCCCTGGGGCAACATGTACGAGTTCTCCACGACCTTCGCCTCGGTCGCGGTGGGCCTCTACCTGCTGCTGCTCGCGCTCAAGAAGAACGTCCGCTGGATCGGGCTGCCCCTGGTCACCACCGTCCTGCTCGACCTCGGGCTGGCCGTCACGGTGCTCTACACCGCCAGCGACCAGCTGGTGCCCGCGCTGCACTCCTACTGGCTGTGGATCCACGTCAGCTGCGCGATCATCTCCGGCGCGGCGCTCTACCTCGGTGCCGTCTCCGCGCTGCTCTTCCTCTTCCGCGACTCCTACGAGGCCAAGCTCGCCGAGCCGAAGGGCAAGCAGCCCGGCGCCTTCGCCTCGTCCGTGCTGGAGCGACTGCCCTCGGCCGCCTCGCTGGACAAGTTCTCCTACCGCGTCAACGCCACCGTCTTCCCGCTGTGGACGTTCACCATCATCGCGGGCTCCATCTGGGCCGAGGCCGCATGGGGCCGCTACTGGGGCTGGGACCCCAAGGAGGTCTGGGCCTTCATCACCTGGGTCGCCTACGCCTGCTACCTGCACGCCCGCGCCACGGCCGGCTGGAAGGGCCGCAGGGCCGCCTGGCTGGGCCTGATCGGGTTCATCTGCTACCTGATCAACTACTACGGCGTGAACATCTTCGTGACGGGTCTGCACTCCTACGCCGGAGTCTGATCGCCGCAGTCCGATCGCCGCAGTCCGATCGCCGCAGCCCGATCGCCGGAGCCGGTCGCCGCAGTCCGGTCGCCGGAGTCCGGTCCGCACACCCCGCGGTGCCGTACGGGACGCCTCCTCGCGAGGCCGGCCCGTACGGCACCGTCGTTTTACGGGGGAGGGAGAGATGCCCGTGCCCTGGGACTTCGAAGACAGGCCCTAGCGCCGCCTGCGCCGGCCGCGCTCCTGGCGCGGCGGCCGCTGTCCCGCGCCCGGCAGCGTCGGCTTCGGCAGATGCGCCACCTCCCACTGCGCCTCGACCAGCTGCTCGGCCGTGTCGCGGGGCAGCCGCGGCGGGCGGCGCGCCCCGTGGCGGAAGCCGAACGCGGACGTCAGATCGCCGAACGCCGCCCGCCGCCAGTCGCTGATGTTCGGTTCCTCCACGCCCGTCCAGCGCTCCAGGAACTGGAGCACCGAGGTGTGGTCGAAGGGGTCGCCGGCGGCCCAGCCGCCCACCGTCCACGGCGAGATGATCAGACACGGCACGCGGAAGCCGCCGCCGATCGGCAGGCCCCGGACGAACTCGTCCTTCGTCCCCGGGGGCGGCACCGGCGGCGGCACATGGTCGAAGAGGCCGTCGTTCTCGTCGTAATTGAGGATGAAGACGGTCTTGGCCCACACCCTCGGGTTGGACGCGATCGCCTCGATCTTCTTCGCGACGTAGTCGGCGCCGGCGGCCGGCAGATAGTCCGGGTGCTCGGACTGGTGGCTGGTGGGGATCAGCCAGGAGACGGCCGGCAGCCGGTCATGGCGGGCGTCGTCCTCGAAGGTGCCGGCCGGCTGCGGCACCATCCCGCGCTCGTGGAGCGGATCGCCCGGCTTGGCGTCCCGGAACGTCTGGAACTGCTCCAGGAGATTGCAGCCGTAGTCGTCCTCCTCCTGGTAGACCCGCCAGCTGATGCCGGCCGCCTCCAGCCGTTCGGCGTAGGTCGTCCAGCGGTACGGCTTGGGCGCGGTGTTGTTCAGGACCGGGCCGCCCCGTGTGCCGCCCGGGTCGAGGGTGCCGGTCATCCAGTACAGCCGGTTCGGCCAGGTCGGCCCGAAGACCGAGCAGAAGTAGTTGTCGCACAGCGTGAACGCCTCGGCGAGGGCGAACTGGAACGGGATGTCGTCGCGCGTGTGATAGCCCATCACATACGGACCATTGATGCCGTCGGCCTTGCGGTGCGCGGGCAGCCAGCGGTCCATCTTCCCGCCGTTCCACGCCTCGTGCTGCACGGACCAGGCGTGGCTGGTGGAGGGGATGGCCTGGGCGCTGGTGGTGTGCGTGTTGAGGCGGAACGGCAGCAGATAGCCGTCCGGGTTCTGCGCGTCCGGCTGGTGGAAGACCGAGCGGCCGTCCGGCAGCGTCAGCGCGTCCGGGTCGGCGAAGCCGCGGACGCCGCGCAGGGTGCCGAAGTAGTGGTCGAACGAGCGGTTCTCCTGCATCAGCAGCACGACGTGCTCGATGTCGTGCAGCGAGCCGTGACGTGCGGGTCCGGCGGCGACGGCCTTTTGCACGCTGGGCGGCAGCAGTGACAGCGCGGCGGCGCCGCCGACCACGCCGGCCGTGGAGCCGAGGAGTCTTCGTCGGGTCATGTCGGGCATATGTGCCACTCTCCCTGAGTCGCGTGAGCCCTCGGTGGGCCGACATGACTGTGGCGGTGCCCGGGTTTCCCGGGCAGGGGGAGGTAGCTGAACGATGCATCAATTGGCTGTGAACGGCCCTCAGTTGGCCGGACACCCCTACGTCCCGTACGTCACGCGAAGCAGTGCGCCGCGGACCCCGCGGTGGCCGGATTTACGCGTTTGCGACGGCGTGTCAGGACACGCGGCCGAGGCCCGGAGTTCCCTCGGGTGCCGGGTAGGGACGCTCCTCGGGCAGCAGCGCGGCGGCCGCCGCGGTGTCCCCGGAACGCACCAGCGCATGGATCTCACGGGCGAGCGGGGTGACGTCCGAGATGGCCACCGTCCACTCGTCGGCGTACCGGCGCGACGCCTCCCCCGCCAGCCCCAGCTGGAGCGACCGGTACGGCAGCGCCTGAAGCCGCAGATCGCGCTCCGGGTCCCACTGCACCCGCGCCGGCGCCCCCTTCAACTGCCGCTGCCAGGCCCCGCGGTCGGGGTGCTCGTCCGGGTCGTAGTGCGACAGACAGGCGTTCCGCAGCGCCCAGTCGAAGCCGCCCCGGTCGATCTCCACGGCGAGCACGGTCTCCTGGTCGGCCTTGGTGCCCCAGCCACAGCGGTACATCATCCACAGGAACGACGGCTTGATCCATGTCATCCGCTCCCGCTTCCACGCCACCGGGAACCGCCCGTCCCGCGCGGCCGGGAGGCCCAGCGCGGGGGAGTACGCCTGGTAGACGGTGATGGTCTCGTCGGTGTGCAGGGCGCGGATACGGCGGTGCGGTTCGGCGGGGGGTACGGGGCCCTGGACAGGGGCGGGGCTGGTGCTCATGGCTGGTCATAGTGGTGGATGGCGGCGGGCGCGGGCCAGCGAATTGTGTGGGTGGGGAGAAGAGCTACTCCGGTTCCGGGTAGATATTCAGGCGGCCAAGGTGGGGCTTCCCCAGCCATGTCAACGCGACGGCCCCGGTTGCTGCGCGCTCGGTCAGCTCCAATTTCAGGTGGCGCACACCGAGCAGGAAAGCTTGTAGGGAGTCAACTCCGAATGTCGCCATGACGCTTTCGTCGCCCAGGCCCAGAATCTGATGCGGACAGCACCAGTCTTCACCGTCCCCCAGAGGGTCCGGATGCGGTTTGCCGAGCTTCACCACCACGGGCCTGCGCTCGCCGTTGATGCCGCGGGCCTCCAGCTCTCGCTCGGCCACCACCACGCCGAGTTCATGGATCATCGTCATGGGTTCCCCGCCTCGTCGGCTCCAGCTCGGAACCGCACGATAACAAGTGCCGGTCCTCGGTCCGGAAGGGCGTCCACAGGCACCGGAATCGCGCCGGGCCGCCCTGCCCGACCGCCCCTCACCCGCCCCCGATGTCCTCCTGCCACAGCTCCGGCCGCGCCCCGATGAAGTCCCGCATCAGCGCCGCGCACTCGGGGTCGTCCAGCAGCACGATCCGTACGCCGTGCCGGGCCAGCCAGTCGTGGCCGCCGTGGAAGGTCCGCGCCTCGCCGATCACGACCCGCGAGATGCCGAACTGGCGGACCAGGCCGCTGCAATACCAGCAGGGGGAGAGGGTGGTGACCATGGTGGTGCCGCGGTAGGTGCGCTGGCGGCCGGCGGCGCGGAAGGCCGCGGTTTCGGCGTGCATGGTGGGGTCGTCGTCCTGGACGCGGCGGTTGTGGCCGCGGCCGAGGAGGGCGCCGTCGGGGCCGTAGAGGGCCGCACCGATCGGGATGCCGCCCTCGGCGAGTCCGGTGCGCGCCTCGGCGATCGCTGTCGCCAGCATGGTGCGGGCCTGTTCCTGCACATGGCCGGGGTGGCCGACCGGGTCGCTGTCGCCGTCGACGTGGCCGTGCAGCCGCAGTTCGTCGCGGTCCTGCCCCCAGTCCTGCGTACGGTCCATGCGCTCACCGTACGCCGGGGCGGCCGCCGCCGCGGGTTCCGACGGACCAACGTCGTGGTGACCGGTCGACGTCGTGACGGCCGCCGTCGTGGCGGGGGCGTCGCCGTGACGGTCGGCGTCGCGGCCGTCCACGACGCGACGGCGGGAGGAACTTCTAGCCCTTCGCGGGCGGCTGGGGGTCGTCCGGGCCGTTCGTCTCGTCCTTCTTGGCCTCGGTGCGCCGCAGCTCCTCCTCGCGGCGGCGCAGGTCCGCCTCCCAGTCCTTGAGCAGCGCCTCGTCCTTGTTGTTCGCGCCGTTCCCGCCGTTCTCGCTCTTGAGGGACGCGAGGAACTCGGGATTGTCATCGGGCGCGACGAACTTCGTACGGTGGTTGCGGTGCCACTGCGAGGGCGTGGAGCCGTCTCCCGTCACCGGCCGGCGCTGCTTGCCCGCGACCAGCCAGGCGACCGGGCCGACCAGCACCTCGCCGAAGAGCAGGATGATGATCACCCAGATCACCTTGGGCAGTCCGCGCACCTGTGATTCGGGCGTGTTCAGGCAGTCGATGAACGCATAGATCCACAGTGCCAGCACCAAGAGGAACGGCAGATACCTGAGCATTGCGGAACGAGCCCCCTGCACACGGCGGCGGGCCCTCGCCGGGGCCCGGTGACCCGTCCAGGGTAGTGCGTACCCGATACTGGAAGGCATGGCTTACGACGATCTTCGCTCGTTCCTGCGTGCACTGGAGCGGGAAGGCGACCTCAAGCGCATCAAGGCCGAGGTCGATCCGTATCTGGAAGTCGGCGAGATCGTGGACCGGGTGCAGAAGTCCGGTGGCCCGGCGCTGCTCTTCGAGAACGTCAAAGGCTCGGCGATGCCGCTCGCCATGAACGTCTACGGCACCGACCGCCGGCTGCTCAAGGCGCTGGGCCTCAAGGCGTACGAGGACATCAGCGGGAAGATCGGCGGACTGCTCAAGCCGGAGCTGCCGCACGGCTTCGTCGGCGTACGCGAGGCGTTCGGGAAGCTCGCCGGCATGGCGCACGTCCCGCCCAAGAAGATCAAGGAAGCCCCCGTCCAGGAGGTCGTGCTCCAGGGCGACGACGTCGATCTCGACCAGCTCCCCGCGCTGTTCACCTGGCCCGAGGACGGCGGCTCCTTCTTCAATCTGGGCCTGACGCACACCAAGCACCCCGAGTCCGGCGTGCGCAACCTGGGCCTCTACCGCCTCCAGCGCCACGACAAGCGCACCATCGGCATGCACTGGCAGATCCACAAGGACAGCCGCAACCACTACCAGGTCGCCGCCAAGCGCGGGGAGCGGCTGCCGGTCGCCATCGCCTTCGGCTGCCCGCCGGCCGTGACGTACGCGTCGACCGCGCCGCTGCCCGGTGACATCGACGAGTACCTCTTCGCGGGCTTCCTCCAGGGCAAGCGGATCGAGATGGTCGACTGCAAGACCGTCCCGCTCCAGGTCCCGGCGCACGCCGAGGTCGTCATCGAGGGCTGGCTGGAGCCCGGCGAGATGCTGCCCGAGGGCCCGTTCGGCGACCACACCGGCTTCTACACGCCGCAGGAGCCGTTCCCGGCGCTGACCATCGACTGTGTGACGATGCGTAAGCGGCCGCTGCTCCAGTCGATCGTCGTCGGCCGCCCGCCGACCGAGGACGGCCCGCTGGGCCGCGCGACGGAGCGGTTCTTCCTCCCCCTGCTCAAGATCATCGTTCCGGACATCGTGGACTACCACCTCCCCGAGTCCGGCGGCTTCCACAACTGCGCGATCGTCTCGATCGACAAGAAGTACCCCAAACACGCGCAAAAGGTGATGCACGCCATCTGGGGCGCGCACATGATGTCGCTGACCAAGCTGATCGTGGTCGTGGACGCGGACTGCGATGTGCACAACCTCCACGAGGTCTCCTGGCGGGCGCTGGGCAACACCGACTACGCCCGTGACCTCACCGTCGTCGAAGGGCCCGTCGACCATCTCGACCACGCCTCCTACCAGCAGTTCTGGGGCGGCAAGGCGGGCATCGACGCGACGGAGAAGTGGCCCGAGGAGGGCTATACGCGCGACGGCGGCTGGCCCCACATGGTCGAGTCCGACCCGCGGACGGCGGCGATGGTCGACCGCCGCTGGAAGGAGTACGGACTCTCGTGAGCAGCGCATCCGCAGCGGTCCCGCAGCCGGGCCGCACCAAGGCCTTTCTGCGCCTCGTGATGATCGAGCACTCGGTCTTCGCGCTGCCCTTCGCCTACATCGCCTCCCTGACCGCGATGTACCAGTGGGACCGGCACATCCACTGGGGACGGCTGCTCCTCGTCACCATCGCCATGGTCGGCCTGCGCACCTTCGCGATGGCCGCGAACCGGATCATCGACCGTGAGATCGACGCCCGTAACCCGCGCACCGCGCACCGGGAGCTGGTCACCGGCGCGGTCTCGGTGAAGTCGGCGTGGACGGGCGCGCTGATCGCGCTCGTCGTCTTCCTGGGCGCGGCAGCGCTGCTGAACCCCCTGTGCCTGGCGCTCGCGCCCCTCGCGGTGGTGCCGATGGTGGTCTATCCGTACGGCAAGCGGTTCACGAACTTCCCGCAGGCGATCCTCGGCCTCGCCCAGGCGATGGGTCCGGTCGGCGCCTGGCTCGCGATCACCGGCTCCTGGTCCTGGGAGGCGGCGATCCTCGGCCTCGCGGTCGGCATCTGGATCGGCGGCTTCGACCTGATCTACGCCTGCCAGGACGTGGAGACGGACCGTGAGGTCGGCGTGAAGTCGGTGCCGGCCCGGTTCGGCATCCCGGCCGCGATCTGGGGCGCCCGCGGCTGTCACCTCGTCACGACGGCGCTCTTCGTCTGGTACGCGCTCGCGACCGGCGCGGGCGCGTTCTTCTGGCTGGGCCTGGCGATCGTGGCGGTGGCTTTCCTGTACGAGCACACGATCGTGAAGCCGCACGACCTGACCCGGCTGAACCGGGCGTTCTTCCAGGTCAACGGGTTCATCGGGATCGCGCTCTTCGTCTGCGCGCTGCTGGACCTGCTGGTGCGCGGGCTGACGGTCTGACGGCTTACGGGGCTGACGGTCCACCGGGTTCGCCTGGGTCTGCTGGGCCTTAGGGGTGGCCCTGCGGGCTGGTGGCTGGGCGGCTGGGCGGGCCTTGCGATCCGTCGGTCGTGCGGCTGCCGGCCGGGCGGGTCTTGCGGGGGACGGCCCTACTGCCCTGGGGGCCCTAATGCCCTGCGGGTCTCGTGGGCTATCGGTCGTACAGCTGTGGAGGCTTGGGGGCGGAGGCTTTGGGCTGTCGGTTGTTCTATGGGTCTGTGTGGCCTTGTGTGCTGCCTCCTTCTTTTCCGGCAACGATTACGGAGAGTAATCAGTTCCTGGCGGGCTGTGGTGTGGTGGCGTCAGGCCGTGGTGGCGTCAGCCCTTGCTGAGGGGCCAGGCGATCAGTCGCGGGTAGGTCCACAGTTCGCCGCGGGTCGCCTTGACCGTGCCGATGACGGCGCAGATCACGCCGGACAGGGCGTAGCTGCCGAAGATGCCGATCACGGTCAGCAGCGGGACCGCCAGGCCGGAGCTGTTGCGCTGGGCGTCCGTCGTGGCGGCCGCGGCGAAGGTGAAGGCGCTGGCGACGTACAGCACCACCCCGAGGGCCGCCATGATCGCCTGGGTGATGCCGAAGTTCACGGCCTGGGTGGCGTGGTGGCGGATGTACGGGTCGTGTTTGTGGCGGTCGTTGCCGCGGAGGGACAGCGGGAAGATCCAGCCGAGGAAGGCGCCGAGGCCGCAGCACATCATCGTGCCCGCGGTCATGGTCAGCAGGGCGCCGAGGTGGGCCCACATCGCGGGGCCCGTCGGGGGCGCGGGCGGCTGGGTGCCGTAACCGGGGCCGGGGTAACCGGGGCCGGGCTGCTGCACGCCGGGGTAGCCGTAGCCGCCGCCGGACGTGCCGCCGGCCCAGCCCTGCTGCGGAGTTCCGTAGGGCTGTTGCTGTGGATTCCCGTGCTGCGGAGCCCCGTACGGCTGTTGCGGCGGAGTCCCCTGCTGTGGAGCCCCGTACGGCTGTTGCTGTGGAGCCCCGTGCGGCGGGGTTCCGTACGGCTGTTGTGGTCCGCCGGTCGGAGGGCCGTAACCGGGCTGGTGGTAGTCGGACATGCTCTGCTCACCCCGTATGTACTGCGCACCATGTACTGCGCACTGCGCCGTCGCCGCGCGTGCTGTGAGGCAGTGCGCGCGATGCCGCGGCTCCCGTTCGCCCTGAGGCTACGTGAGGGGTCCGACACCGGCGCCGGTCAGGGCGCCGCGCGGGCGCTCCCGGAAGGCGAAGGCCGCCAGCAGCCCGCCTATCAGCCCGAACAGATGCCCCTGCCAGCTGATCCCGCTGTCGGTCGGCAGCGCGCCCCACAGGATCGAGCCGTACAGCACGCCGACGACCAGGCCGATGCCGATGTCGAGGAGCTTGCGTTCGATGAAGCCGCGCACCAGCAGATAGCCGAAGAGGCCGAAGACGACACCGGAGGCGCCCGCGGTGTTGCTGTCCGGCGCGGCCGTGAACCATACGCCCAGCCCGCTGGTGAGGATGATCAGCAGGACGACGGCGAGCAGCCGGTGCACCCCGCTGCGCAGCGCGGCCACAAAGCCGAGGAGCAGCAACGGGAGGGTGTTCGCGACGAGATGGCCGAAGCCGAAGTGCAGGAAGGCGGCGGGCACCACGTCGAGCAGCTCGGCGGGCTCGCGCGGCTGGATGCCGAAGGTGTCCAGCGAGCCGCCGGTGACGACGTCGACGCCCTCCAGCAGCCAGAGCAGTGCGACCCAGCCCAGCATCAGGCAGATCGCGGGCTTCGCGCGTGAGGTCATCTGTGGCCGTCCCTTTCTCGTCCCCCGGTGGGGCGGCCCTCGGCGGTGCTCGGCGAGGGGCGCACAGGTAAGAACGGCCGTGATGGGGTCCGTGGTTCCGCCGGATAGGCTCGATGCGTGGAGCCGCCGCACAACGACACCAGTAAGCAGGGCCCCGGCCGACGCCGTCCGTGGGTCGTGGGGATCTCCGGCGCGTCCGGGACGCCGTATGCCGCGTCCGTATTGCGCGGGCTGCTCGCCGCCGGGGAGGCGGTGGATCTGATCGTCAGCCGGGCGTCGCGGCTGACCCTGCTGGACGAGACCGGCATTGCGTTCCGGGACGCCCATTGGCGCGCCGACCTGCGGGAATGGCTGGCGCGCGGAGCCGATGGCAAGCCGTCGACGTTTCCGGTGACGGAGGCGGACCTGGCGGATGTGCGGTACTGGCCGGCGGGGGATCTGGCGGCCGGGCCCTCGTCGGGGTCGTATCCGGTGAAGGGGATGCTGATCGTCCCGGCGAGCACGGCGTGTGTGGCCGGGGTGGCGCTCGGGCTCTCGAAGGACCTGCTCCAGCGGGTGGCGAGCGTGACGCTCAAGGAGCGGCGGCGGCTGGTGGTCACGGTTCGCGAGACCCCGTTGAACGGGCCGACGCTGAAGCATCTGGTGGCGCTGGACGAGGCGGGCGCCGTGGTGCTGCCCGCCTCACCGGCGTTCTATGCGGGGGCGACGCACATCCAGGATCTGGTGGACTTCGTCGCCGGCCGGGTGCTCGATGCGGCCGAGGTGCCGCACGGGCTGTACCGGCGCTGGGAGGGGGAGCTGCGGGGCGGCTCCAGGGAAAAGGAAGCGGAGGAGGCCCCGGACGCTCGCTAGCGCTTCTTCGCTGCGGCGGCGCGGCCGAAGAGGCGGCGGGTCCGCGGTGCCGCGGCCCGGTGGGCACGTGAACGATTGGCCTGGTCCTGAAGCTCGCGCATGCGGGCGTAGGCCATCTCGATCGAGTACACGGTGACAACTCCTGAGATCGTCTTTGATCGTCTGAAAGATTCGCAGGGAACAGACCCTGTGTGCCTTAGATTCTACATGCAGAACCCGAAAATGCGTAAAGATTGGAAGGCTTGAGGGCATGGACGCGGTGGATAGGCAGCTCATCCAGGCACTTCGCGAGAACGGCCGGGCCTCGTACGCGGAGCTCGGGCGGCTCGTCGGCCTCTCCGGGCCCAGCGTCACGGACCGGATCAACCGCCTCGAAGCGGCCGGTGTGATCACCGGGTACCGCGCGACGGTCGACGCCGCCTCGCTCGGTCTCGGCGTCACCGCACTGGTCGGCATCTCCCTGTCGGACGCGGCCGACCACGAGGACGTCGCGCGCCGGCTGCGCGACCTCGCCGAGATCGAGGACGCCTGGTTCATCGCCGGCGACGACTCGTACATGCTCAAGGTGCGGGTGGGCGACGTGGACGGGCTGGAGCGCACCATCCGGCGGCTGTCCGGCACCAAGGGCGTCTCCCGTACACGCACCACGATCGTGCTCTCCACCAAGTGGGAGAACCGCGTCGGCGAACTGCCCGAGGAGGCCGAGTAGGCCCTCGGCAGCGGCGGGACACACCGGAGCGGACGGGCGCACCAAGGGGCCCCCGTCCGCCCCTTTTACGGGGGAGTACGCTCGACGAAGCCCGTTTCCCGCACCAGAAACGGCACCGACAAGGCAGAGACTGGGAGGCGACCGGATGGCTGCGTCGATGGATGTGGGCCTCAAGCGTGAGCTGGAGGCGAAGGTCCACGCCGGGGAGCGGCTGACCCGCGAGGACGGTATCGCCCTCTACGAGTCCGACGACCTGGCATGGCTGGGCGGTCTCGCCCATGAGGTGCGCACGCGCAAGAACGGCGACGTCGTCCACTTCAACGTCAACCGTCACCTCAACATGACGAATGTGTGCACCGCGTCGTGCGCCTACTGCTCGTTCCAGCGCAAGCCGGGCGAGAAGGACGCGTACACGATGCGCATCGAGGAGGCCGTCCGCCTCGCCAAGGCGATGGAGAACGACAACCTCACCGAGCTGCACATCGTCAACGGCCTGCACCCGACCCTGCCGTGGCGCTACTACCCGCGCTCCCTCAAGGCCCTCAAGGAAGCCCTCCCGGAGGTCTCCCTCAAGGCCTTCACCGCCACCGAGATCCACCACTTCGAGACCATCTCGGGCCTGTCCGCCTCCGAGATCCTCGACGAGCTGATCGACGCCGGACTGGAGTCGCTGACCGGCGGCGGCGCCGAGATCTTCGACTGGGAGGTCCGGCAGCACATCGTCGACCACGCCACCCACTGGGAGGACTGGTCGCGGATCCACCGCCTCGCCCACGAGAAGGGCCTCAAGACCCCCTCGACGATGCTCTACGGGCACATCGAGGAGCCCCGCCACCGCGTCGACCACGTCCTGCGGCTGCGTGAGCTCCAGGACGAGACCGGCGGCTTCCAGGTCTTCATCCCGCTGCGCTACCAGCACGACTTCGTGGACATGCAGGACGGCAAGGTCCGCAACAAGCTCCAGGCGCGCACGACGATGGCGACCGGTGCCGAGGCCCTGAAGACCTTCGCGGTCTCCCGCCTCCTCTTCGACAACGTCCCGCACATCAAGTGCTTCTGGGTCATGCACGGTCTCCAGACCACCCAGCTCGCCCTCCAGCACGGCGCGGACGACATGGACGGCTCGGTCGTCGAGTACAAGATCACGCACGACGCGGACAACTACGGCACGCCCAACAAGCTGACCCGTGAGGACCTGCTCGACCTGATCCGCGACGCCGGCTTCCGCCCCGTCGAGCGCAACACCCGCTACGAGGCGATCCGCGAGTACCCGGGCCCGGATCCGGAGCGCCGCGAATCGCCCCAGCCGATGCGCGTCTGACCTGGTCAGCGGCGCTTTCGGCGGGGAGCGTCGGGGAGAGTTAGGGTCCGGGTCATGGACGTGCATTTCGACCCGGACCCTTCTGTCACTCCTGAACTCCGCGACGGGATATGCGCGTTGTGGGCCGATGTGTCCAATGCCGGCGGCGCGGTCGGCTTCCTCCCGCCGGTGGCGCCCGAGCAGGTCCGCCCCGACCTGCTGAGGCATCTGACCGCCATGGCCGAGGGCCGCGCGCGCCTGGTGGTCGGCCGTGACGGGGACGGCCGGGTCGTGGCGACGGCGTTCCTCACCCTCAACGGCCACCGCCTGATGACGCACTGGCTGTGGGTCTACACCGTCATGGTCCACCCCTCCCTCCAGGGCCGGGGCGCCGGCCGTCGGCTGATGGCCGCGGTCGCCAAGGCCGCCCGCACCGTCGAGGGGATCACCGCCCTGCGCCTCACCTGCCGCGGCGGCTCCGGCGCCCGCCCCTTCTACGAGGCCTGCGGCTACAAGGAGGTCGGCCGCGTGCCCGGCGCGATACGGCTGGCCGGGGACGATTACCGCGACGACATCACCATGTGGCTGGAGCTGGGCTGAGCCTGGTTGAACTGGGCCGGGCTGAGCTGAGCGGGCTGGGCCGGGCTGGGCTGACGGGCGCGGCCCGCGGGCCGGGGTCGCGGGGCAGGGCCGCCGCGGTGGGGTGATGCGGTGGGCCGACGTGCCATGGGCGGGGCCGCGGCGGGGGCCGCGGCGGGGGCCGCGAAGATCGCCCGATGCGCTGTGCTTGACTGGATGCAGACCCTTTAGGTTGCCGTTGAGGAGAAGGTCCCATCCGTGAGTAGCCACAACTTCGCCACGCTCCGCTACACCGCCCTTCGCATCGGCCTCTTCGTCGCCTCGTTCGCCGTGGTGTGGGTGCTGGCGTACTTCCACGTCATCCCGCTGGCCATCGGCGCCTCCAACACCGTCTGGATGCTGCTGCTCGCCATCGTGATCTCCGCGCCGCTCAGCTTCGTGCTGCTGCGCAAGCAGCGGGACGCGATGTCCGAGCAGATCGTCACCAAGGTCGACCGCCAGCGCGAGCGCCTCATGGCCAACGCCGGCCAGGAGGACGGGCTGAAGTGAGCCCCGGGCCGAAGTAAGCCCTGGACTGAAGGCCTGGATGCCACAGACGTCCTGGGCCTGAAGGCCTGGACCTTTATGTAAGACGCCTCACAGCCTCTTCTCCATCACAGGCGCCCGCCGCCATGGATTTCGCTCCATGGCCGGGCGTCTGTCGCGTTGTTGACGGGTGGTCCGTCGCGCAGGCCTCCCCGGAACTCAAAGATTTTCTTTGGGTTCCTCAAAGTTCAAGTGTTAACGTGCTTGTCATGAAGACAGCAGCCGCGCCTCCGTCCCCCAGGAGCACTCCGCTCGTGGCGCGCCTGCACGTCGATCTCTGCCGCTGTATGTCCGCGGCCTGTTGCCGTCGCTGACCTCTCTCCTCAGCGGCCGGAGATCTTCTCCCTCACCCTCCGGGCGGGAGAGGCCCCCTTCGCGTCTGCCCCGCAGTCGCTCACCTTCCTGGCGCTTCTTTTCGCCGTCCCGACGCCTTACCTGTCCCCGGAGTGTGTCCGTTGTCCACGTCTGCCGAGACCACCGAGTCTTCACAGGCCCCCCGGTCCCCCAAGCCCTCCCGCATAGCCAAGATCCCGTTCTGGGTGCAGATCCTGGCCGGCCTCGCCCTGGGCGTGCTGCTCGGCTGGATCGCCAAGAGCGGTGACATCGGCTGGCTCACCACCACGCTCCAGCACATCGGCGACCTCTTCGTCCAGCTGCTGAAGCTCGCCGTGGCCCCGCTGGTCTTCTTCGCGATCCTGGTCTCGATCACCAATCTGCGGCAGGTCAACAACGCCGCCCGGCTCGCCACCCGCACCCTGCTGTGGTTCATGGTCACCTCGCTGATCGCGGTCGCGATCGGCCTGGCGATCGGCCTGCTCACCCACCCCGGCGCGGGCACCGGCCTGACCCCGAAGGACGGCAAGCTCCCCGACCACGCGGGCTCCTGGATCGACTTCCTGACCGGCATCGTCCCCACCGACATCATCACGCCGTTCACCGAGCTCAACGTCCTCCAGATCGTCTTCATGGCGGCCGTCGCCGGCATCGCGGCCCTCCAGCTCGGTGAGAAGGCCGAGCCGGTCCTCACGATCAGCCGCTCGGTCCTCGAACTGCTCCAGAAGGCCCTGTGGTGGGTCATCCGGCTCGCCCCGCTCGGCACCGTCGGCCTCATCGGCAACGCCATCGCGACGTACGGCTGGAACCTGATCGGCAAGTACGCGACCTTCACCGTCGACATCTACGTCGGCTGCGCCCTGGTGCTGTTCGGCGTCTACCCGCTGCTGCTGGCGACCGTCGCCAAGGTCAACCCGCTCCAGTTCTTCCGCGGCGCCTGGCCCGCCATCCAGCTGGCGTTCGTCTCCCGCTCCTCGGTCGGCACCATGCCGGTCACCCAGAAGGTCACCGAGCGCCTCGGTGTGCCGCGCGAGTACGCCTCCTTCGCGGTGCCGTTCGGCTCGACGACCAAGATGGACGGCTGCGCCTCGATCTACCCGGCGATCGCCGCGATCTTCATCGCCCAGATCTTCGACGTCCACCTCGGCATCGGCGACTACCTCCTGATCGCCTTCGTCTCCGTCATCGGCTCCGCCGCCACCGCCGGCCTGACCGGCGCGACGGTCATGCTGACGCTGACCCTCTCCACGCTGGGCCTGCCCCTGGAGGGCGTCGGCCTGCTGATGGCCATCGACCCGATCCTGGACATGATGCGTACGGCCACCAACGTCGCCGGTCAGTCGGTCATCCCGATCCTGGTCTCCGCCAGGGAGAAGATCCTGGACCGCGACGCGTACAACAGCGCCGAGAGCATCAGCCTGAACACGGCGGCTGCGGATGACGCGGAGGCGAAGATCCCCGTGCCGGCCGCCGCATGACCTGAGCTCGTCCTTTGGCTGCGCCCTCGGGGAGGGTGTGCGAACGCGATCCGTGTGCCTGGTCGCCCGATGTGGGTGGTCAGGAACACGGATCGCGTTTTTCGTGCACGGCGGAGGCCCGGTGTGTGTCGTGCCGGCCGGTCCTTCTCGCCGCGGGCCCATGGCCGTTGACCCCGGCTGTGGGTGGTGGGCTCTGCGCGGATGGGGCGCCCGGGGGCAGTGTCAGAGGGCGAGGAAGGGGGCGTGGGCGGTGGAGGGCTGGAGGGTGGGGGTGCCGGCGAAGGTGGCGTCGTAGCCGCCGTTGAGGATGATCAGCGGGAGGCTGAGGATCTCGACGAGGCTTGCGGTGCCGTTGGCGTCGGTGATGGCGGTGCCCAGGAAGTGTCCGCCGGTGCTGAAGGTGATGACCTGGCCGGGGACGGGCAGTCCGGTGACCGTGTCGGTCAGCGTGGCGGTCAGGAACGGGAAGTGGAGTTGGAGGGGGAAGAGCTGGATGAGGGCGGGGGTGGCGGTGAGGCTGGTGGCGTGCGGGGTGACCACGGCTTGGTAGGTGAAGCAGCAGGCCAGGGTGGCGGTGCCGCCGGGGGTGGTGACGGTGACGACGGCGGTGCCGGGGCTGCCGGGCGGGGTGGTGGCGGTGATCTGGGTGCCGGCGGGGTTGACGGAGACGGCGGTGGCGGGGACGCCGTTGAAGGTGACGGTGGCGCCGGTCAGCCCGGTGCCGTTGATCGTGACCACGGTGCCGCCGGCCGCGGGGCCTTGTCCGGGGGTGATGCAGGTCAGCACCGGGATGGCGAGGTAGGTGAAGCCGCCTGGCACGGTGCTGGTGCCGCTCGGGGTGGTGACGGCCACGGGGCAGGTGCCGGGGGTTCCGGGCGGGGTGATGGCGGTGATCTGGGTGCCGGCGGGGTTGACGATGACGTTGGAGGCCGGGCGGCCGCAGAGGGTGACGGTGGCGCCGGTCAGGTCGGTGCCGGTGATGGTGACGAACGTGCCGCCGGCGACCGGCCCTTGGGTGGGGGTGATGCCGGATGTGGTGGGGGCGGCGACGTAGGTGAATGCGCCGGGCTGGGTGGCGGTGCCGACCGAGGTGGTCACCACTACGGTCGCCGGGCCGGGAACGCCGGCCGGGGTGGTGGCGATGATCTGCGTTCCCGCGGCGTTGTAGAACAGGTTGGTTGCCGCGTTGCCGTTGAACGTCACCGTGGCACCGGACAGATTCGTGCCGGTGATCGTCACCACCGTGCCACCCGTGGCCGGCCCCTGCGCCGGGCTGATCGAGGTCACCGTGGGGGCAAGCAGGATGACGCTGACAGTGTTCGAGCCGGTGTTGGTGACGTAGACGTTGCCGCTGGGCGCGACCGTCAGCGCTTCCGGGTCGGTGCCGACAGGGACCGTGTCGGTGACGGTGTTGGTGGCGCTGTTGATCACCGACACCGTGTTCGAGCCCGCGTTGGCGACGAAGACGTTGCCGGTGGGCGCGACCGCCACCGCGATGGGGATGTTGCCGGTGGGCACGGTGGCGATGACGGTGTTGGTGGCGCTGTTGATCACCGTCACGTTGGCCGAAGCGAAGTTGGCGACGTAGACGTTGCCGTTGGGGGCCACCGCCACCTTGAACGGGTTGGCACCGACGGGCACGGTGGTGATGACGGTGTTGGTACCGCTGTTGATCACCGTCACGCTGTTCGCATTGGTGTTGCCGACGTAGACGTTGCCGTTGGGGGCCACCGCCACCGACTGCGGGCTGGCGCCGACAGGGACCGTGGCGATGACGGTGTTGGTGGCGCTGTTGATCACCGTCACGCTGTTCGAACCCTGGTTGGTGACGTAGACGTTGCCATTGGGTGCCACCGCCACCGCGTCCGGACCGGCGCCGGTGGGCACGGTGGTGATGACGGTGTTGGTGGTGCTGTTGATCACTGTCACGTTGGCCGAAGCGACGTTGGTGACGTAGACGTTGCCGTTGGGGGCCACCGCCACCGCGAACGGGTTGGTGCCGGCGGGCACGGTGGCGATGACAGTGTTGGTGGCGCTGTTGATCACCGTCACGTTGGCCGAACTCTGGTTGGCAACGTAGACGTTGCCGTTGGGCGCCACCGCCACGGAAGACGGGCTGTTGCCGGTGGGCACGGTGGCGATCACGGTGTTGGTGGCGCTGTTGATCACCGTCACGTTGGCCGAACCGAAGTTGATGACGTAGAGGTTGCCGTTGGGCGCCGCCGCCACCCCGACCGGGGTCGTGCCGACGGGGATGGTGAGGGTCGCCAGGAGAAGAGTGAGCGACGGCTGGAGCGCCGAGACCCCCTGGGCGTCGTGTGCCACGGTCGCGGCTGTGGGAAGCCCGCCCGGCGGGGAGCCCTGGGCGAGTGCGGCAGGAATCCGCGGCGTCATCCACGGCTGAACGGTCGTGCTCATGAGGGGCCCTCTCTTCGCGATGAAGGGGGCTGCCCTTGGTCCTCGCCCGGGCCCTGTGCGGCACCGGGCATCGCGGCCCTCACGCCGAAGGCGCACCCTCCTGGCAGGTGGCCACACAGGCATGGGCTGCTCATCCCCCGGGGAGGGATGGGCAGCCCACCGGTTTGCCTCAAGTAACCCATCGGAGTGACGGCTTGGCAACGTCCTTGACGGGAGCTCACCCGGATGGCCGTGCCTGCCAGGCGGCCGGGCCGTGCTCCGCCCTCAGTCCCGTCATCAGCCCCGTCACCAGCTCCGTCATCAGTCCCGCCATCAGGCGTCCGTGAGCTTCGCGGCCGGAAGGCTCAAGTGCAGGCTGTGCGCGTGGTTCTCCGGCTCGTCCGTCATGCCGGCGGTGCTCACTGCCGTGCCGCGGAGGTGTGCGTGCGGCAGCTGCGGCGGACGCCGAGACCATCAGCAGCGAGGGCATGGCTGCGGCGCCGGTGCCGGCCATCCGCGGCCTCCCCGGCCCCGGGCTTCGGCCTCAGTCCGCCGCCGCTCCCGTATGGGCCAGGACCGCCGTGGCGAGCGGCTCCAATACGGCGGGCGGCAGCGCATGCCCCATCCCCGGGATCTCGACGACGGATGCGCCGCGGACGCACTGCGCGAGGTGCTGGGGGTGCGGCGGCGGGAAGACCGGTTCGGCGGGCGCGCAGACCACGAGCGTCGGCACCTCGTTCGCGGCGAGGCGGTCCGTGCGGAGCATGCCCTCGTGCTCCGCACGGCCGTGTGCGGTGCCGGTCCGGTGATGCCCCGTGTGCTCGATGACGCGGTGCTCAAAGGCGCGGAAATACTCGGTGTCGAAGGGAAGTTGGTCACCGACGAGTACCCGCCAGTGTTCGATCCGGCGCTCCACCTCGGCCGCCGGACCATGATCCTCGACCGGACGGGCCCATAGCTCCAGGACCTCGGGCGCGATGCCCGGCAGCTCGTCGACCGGCACCGTGCTGCCGTCGGGGCGGGTGTACGGGGTGCTGCTGAGGGCGCTGGTGCCGATGAGAGTGGCGCTGAGCAGTCGGTCGGGGTGGTCGGCGAGCACCATCTGGGCCAGCATGCCGCCCAATGACATGCCGACGACATGCGCCCGGCCGACTCCCAGCCCGTCCAGTACCGCGATCGCGTCCTCGGCGAGGTCGGCGATCCGGTACGGCCGTTCCTCGAAGGGCCAGGTGGAACGGCCGGTGTCGCGGTGGTCGTAACGGATGACCCGGTGGTGCTCGGCAAGCGCGTCGACCAGTGGCTCCGGCCAGCCGACGCCGGTCGCCTGGGCACCCATGATCAGCAGCAAGGGGGCCGCGTCGGCGGCGCCGCGCTGCTCGGTCCACAGGCGGACGCCGGGGGCGGCGTCGATGAACTGCTGCATGGGGCTGTCCTCCAGGGGGAGTGGGTGCGCGGGCATCACGTCCGTGTGCTGCGCTGCGCCGCGTAGCGCAGCACACGCCGCGCTAGCATGACGAGACGTATCGTCTCGTCATGGCGGGAACGTGTCAAGGGAGGGAGGTCTGGAGGCGAAGATCGTAAACTTACTTTGCAGTAAAGGGGCGGGATGGAGGGACATTCAGGGTGGGAGCTGTGAAGAGCAAGCGGGTGCCGCGCGCGGTCCGGGAGCGGCAGATGCTGGACGCCGCGGTGCTGACGTTCGCACGGCGTGGTTATCGGGCGGCCTCGATGGATGAGATCGCCGAGGTGGCCGGGGTCTCGAAGCCGCTGGTCTATCTCTACCTGAATTCGAAGGAAGACCTGTTCAGTACGGTGATCCGGCGGGAGTCGGAGGCGCTGGTGGCGGCCGTGACGGCGGCCGTGGAGCCAGGGGGAACGGCCGACCGGCAGCTGTGGAGCGGCCTGGAGGGCTTCTTCGCGCACACCGCCGAGCATCCGGACGGCTGGGCCGTGCTCCATCAGCAGGCGCGCACGCACGGTGAGCCGTTCGCGCGCCAAGTGGCCGCGATGCGGACGGAAATCGTCGCATTCGTCACGGAGTTGCTCGGTGCGGCCGCAAAGGAGGCGGGCTGCGTCGGCGAACTGGCCGAACGGGAGGTCGCGGGGCTCGCCCATGCCCTGGTCGGCGCGGCCGAGTCACTCGCCGAGTGGGCCAATGCCCGTACGGACGAAGGGGCTTCGGGCCAGCACGAGCATCCGTCGGCGAAGGACACGGCGGCCACGATGATGAACTTCGCCTGGACGGGCCTCGGCCGGCTCACGGGGGGCGAGCGGTGGGCGCCCGGCGGACTCGCCGTCGACCAGGAGGGGCGGTCTGCCGCCAGGGGGTGACGGGGGCGGGTGGGTTGTTGGGCGGCGCCTTGGGGGAATGGGGCGTTGGGGCTTCGGGCCGGCCGGGCGTGGGCTTAGGTGGGGGCGCGCCGGGCGGGCTTTGGGGCTTCGGTGGGCTTCAGTGGGGGCGGTGGGCGCCCGTGGGCTCGGGGTTCGGCTCGCTCGGGCTTGGGGGGCGGGGTCGCTCCGTGCTGCGGCCGCGCCGGGGCTCCGTGTTCGTACTCGGGCTCAGCATCCGGCGGGGGTGGGCTCCCCGTACTCGGCCGGTCGCGTGGGCCGCGGCAGACCGGGACGGTGGGGGAGGAGACGGACGAAGGGGCGGCGAAGGGGCTGACGGCGGGGCGGCCGGGCCCGGAATTGCCGAGATGAAGGGAGTGACGGGCATTGGCCAACTCCCGCTCCTCGCGTAGCTTTACCTCGAAGTAAGGTTACTGTCCGGTCAGAAACTGGGTCGAGGATGTGTTCCACGGATTCCCCCGCCGGGGGCGAGCCCTCCGCCATCGGTCGTTATCGCCGCTCCCGCGCTGCCGTAACTCGCCTGGCGCCAACGGTTGTTCAGGCCTGACGCGCCCGCGTCCGCGTCCGTGTACGTGGGCGCACCCGCGTCCGTGTACGTGGCCGCGGCCGAGTCCCCTTCCGACTGTGACTCCGAGTCCGACGCCGACGCCGAGTCCGACGCCGAGTCCGACGCCGACGCCGACGCCGACGTCACGATGACGGTTGCCGGCAGTGCGACGCCAGAGAGAGGCCGGCACGGGCTTCGTCCGCCGCTGCCCGGTGGGACGGCCCCCGTGCCTTCCCTTGCCCGCCGAGCCCACGCGCGGTGCGGGCGGCCCTCGGCCAGGGAGGGCCCCCGCCTTCAACTCCGGCCCTGCGGACGGCCCTCTACGTCCCCACCGGCCTGCACGAGCACCGCCAACAGCCCGTAAACAGCCGTCAGTAGCCGTCATAGCCGCCAGTAGCCGTCAGCGGCCCGCCGGCGACACCGCATCAGGCCCCCGCATCCGGCACCACCGCACCCGGCCCCCACATCCGCAACCCCGCCCCGCCCCCTCTCCGCCCTCCCTCCCCTCCCCGCACTCCACAGGAGAAACGAGGCCCCGCTCGTGTTCAACCAGGAAAGTGCAGCCACCGGATCACCTACAGGCCCAGCCGACGCCCCCGCCACCTCCCCCTCGCACCCCACTCCCGCCACCGCCCCCGTCCTCGCAGAGCCGGAAAAGACTCTGGCCGGCGGCACGGTCCGCGAGGTCTACGTCCCCCCGCTGGCCCCGCCCGTACACAGTGGCTCGCTCGGCGACATCCCCTTCACCAACGCCATCGAGGCGCCCGCCGAGATCGTCCTGTCCCGCAAGCAGCCCAGCGGCAACTGGCACGACCTCACGGCCGCGGAATTCGCCGTCCAGGTGCGCGCGGTGGCGAAGGGCCTGATCGCGTACGGCCTGCACCCCGGCGAGCGGGTCGCGATCATGGCCCGTACGACCTACGAGTGGACCCTCATCGACTTCGCCGCCTGGGCGGCCGGCCTGGTCACCGTCCCGATCTATCCCACGTCCTCGGCCCGCCAGGTGCAGTGGATCCTGGACGACTCCGGTGCCCGCGCCTGCGTCGTGGAGAACGTCGACGAGACGCGTTTGATCAGTGGTCTGCGCACCCAGCTCTCCGGCCTCGACCACCTCTGGCAGTTCAACACCGGCGCCGTCTCGCAACTCGTCGCCGCGGGACGTGAGGTGCCGGACACCGCAGTGGACGAGCGCCGCGCCGCCACCGGCCCGTATGACCTCGCCACCCTCATCTACACCTCCGGCACCACCGGCCGTCCCAAGGGCTGCGCCCTCACCCACGCCAACTTCTTCGCCGAG
Source organism: Streptomyces sp. MCA2 (assembly GCF_023544705.1). Lineage (NCBI taxonomy): Bacteria > Bacillati > Actinomycetota > Actinomycetes > Kitasatosporales > Streptomycetaceae > Streptomyces > Streptomyces sp. MCA2. The sequence continues at coordinate 150,888 of NZ_JAMJFM010000010.1, read as the reverse complement.
GTCGACAACGCCGTCGAACTCCTCCACCCCGTCTTCAAGTCGGTCAGCGAGGAGCCCGCCTCCACCCTCCTCTTCCTGCCCCTCTCGCACGTCTTCGGCCGGATGGTCGCGGTCGGCTGTCTGCGCGCCCGGGTCCGCCTCGGCCACGCCCCCAGCATCCAGACCGACGACCTGCTGGCCGACCTGGCGGGCTTCCGGCCGACCTTCCTCCTCGCCATCCCGTACGTCCTGGAGAAGGTCTACAACACCGGCCGTGCCACCGCGGAGAAGATGGGCCGTGCCTCCTCCTTCGACCGTGCGGCCCGTATCGCCCGCTCCTACGGCGAGGCCATCGAGGCCAAGGAGCACGGGACGGGGGCCGGCCCCGGCGTCGCCCTCAAAGCCGCCCGCAAGTTCTACGACCCGCTCGTCTACCGCCGTATCCGCGCCGCCCTCGGCGGCAAGGTCCGCCACGTACTCTCCGGCGGCTCCCCCCTAGGCCACCGCCTCGCCGCCTTCTACACCGGCGCCGGCATCGAGATCTTCGAGGGCTACGGCCTGACGGAATCCACCGCGGCCGCCACCATCACCCCACCCCTCCGCCCCCGTATCGGCACGGTCGGCTGGCCCCTCCCCGGCAGCGCCGTACGCATCGCCGACGACGGCGAGATCCTGCTCTACGGCGGCCACATCTTCTCCGGTTACTGGGACGCGGCCCTCGGCGCGGCCCGCCCCATCACCGACCAGGGCTGGCTCGCCACCGGTGACCTCGGATCCCTCGACGCCGACGGCTACCTCACGATCACCGGCCGCAAGAAAGAGATCATCGTGACCACGGGCGGCAAGAACGTCGCCCCCGCTCCCCTGGAGGACCGCCTCCGCTCCCACCCCCTCGTCGGCCAGTGCATGGTGATCGGCGACAACCGCCCGTACATCACCGCACTGATCACCCTGGAGCCGGACGGCCTCGCCCACTGGCGCCAGATGCACAAGAAGCAGGACCTCCTGCCCCAGCAGCTGGTCCACGACGAAATCCTGCTCGCCGACATCCAGCGCGCCGTCGACGACGCCAACGAACTGGTCTCCCGCGCCGAATCCATCCGCCGTTTCGCCATCCTCCCGGCGGACTTCAGCGTGGAAACCGGGCATCTCACCCCGTCCCTGAAACTCCGCCGCGCCGCCGTCGCCCGCGACTTCTCCGAAGACATAGCGGGCCTTTACGAAAGCAGGTGACCCCCGCTCTGGAGCCACGGCCCTCGGCGCGTCAAACTGGAACCCCGTGTCACCTCTGTGGGGGAGGTGGCACGGGGTCTGACGTGCGCTGTCGCGGTGGCGTGCCGCGGCGCTGTGACGTGGTCCGTTGCCGCGGTGCTACGTCCCGCCGAATTCGCACCAGACGGCCAGACGGTCAGACGGCCAGACGGTCTTGCGGCTGATCTCTTGATCTCTTGATCTCTGGGCGTACACCCCACCCCGCAGCGAGACGGCCTCCAGCAGCGCCAGGCCCCGCCCCACGCTCGTCGTCGCCGGTCCGTCTCCGAGGTTCTGGGCCGAAACACCGCCCTGCCTCACCGCACCCGCGGCTCTCCCACTGCGGGGGCCGAGCCACAGCCGTCACTGCGGGGCAGGGCCACAGCCGTCACTGCGGGGGCAGGGCGACCGCCGTCTGAATCTCACACGAGTTGCACCAGAACGCCCACCCGTTGGCGTCAACGGACCTCGAGCCGCACGCAAGGCACGGATCGCCCACGAAACTCGCCGGAACCCAAGCCCCCGCGGTCGCCGCGCGGCGGCCGGCGACCGCACACTCATCGGCATAGCAGGGAATGCACAACCCGCCCTGCTGGCCGGGCAGTTTCATCGAACGTATCCCGCAGGTCGCGCACGGCAGCCTGCCGACGTACTGCGCGTCCAGGCCGACCGGCCTGCCGTTCCTGTTGAAGGCCGCCATGCCTGCCTCTGCCTCCTCTACGCCAGGACGGTTCCGGTGCCACCGCACCCGGAACACTGCGTGGTGACCGCATCGCCCATCGGCGTCTCCCACTCCACGGTGCCGCTGCCGCCACAGTCGGGGCAGGGCTTCTGTGGGGGCATGTCCTCGCTCATCTTGCCCAAGATAGGCCGCTCCATGTTGTCATGTGAGCACTTTCCGTGATCACTTCACCATGGGCGCCACCCCGCCCCCACCCCCTCCGCAACCTCGGCGGCAGTGCCCAGAGGCTAATCAGGCTTCTTGGTCTTGAAACAAGCGGATTCGACGGTGACTTCGATCAGCGAGGGCTTGTTTCCGTATTTCCGCTCGTCGTGCAACCTGATGTCGACGGAGAACTCGCCCCCTTCGTGGTTCGCGACGATTTGCGGAGCCTTGGACGGGCTGCCGTCGGGACCGTCTTTGACAATCTTCCAGCCGTGCCTGGGGAGGTCACGCCTGAGCCGGTCCATGGACTTCCGCATGTCGTCGACGGGGACGTCATACACGCTCCAGGGATGAACAGCCCTGTAGACGTTTCCCCCGGAGTGACCCGAACACGGTGTGTCGTAGGGGCCCGGTTCGGTGACCTTGCCCTTCAGGTCGATGAGATCCAGAATCTCACGGGAGCTCTTCTTGGTATCCTCCTTTATCTTTGCGATTCCGCGCACCTTCAGCTTATCGTTGTCCATTTGCGAACATCCCGCCAGTAAAGTGCACGCGAAGATGATGTGCACCGCCATCGAAATTCGTTTATTCATGCTCGACCATATTGTAGTTTCCGGTGGCGACTGCGGCCTGGTTTCGGAGGCTCAGTGAGCCCTCCTTCCAGAATGCGCCGTGATTTTCTGCGTCGCTTTTCATGATGTTGCCGCCGAAACTCGAGTCTGTGGGAATTTTCCAGTTGTCGCCGAGCCCAGCGAATCTGCCCCCAAACGTGACGAAGTTGTCGCTGCCTCCACCTTCCATAGCCCACATGTGCTTGGGGTCGATGCCAAGGTCTGCGGCACGGTCCGCCTGCATGCCGGGGCTGCCTGCCACCATGACGTCATCCGCGGAGATGGGTCTCTCGCCCCAGCCGACCGTCTTGGCCGTGTCACCGATCAGCGTGCTGCCGTAGCTATGGCCCATGACAGTGGTATGGCCCGTACTACCGGAACTGACCTCGTGCGCTGTTCTGTTGCCGTCGAGGAACTCATACAGTCTGGGTGCGCCGCGCTCTGCATATGTGTCGAGTGTGGCTTCATATAGGACGTTGTCGGGAGCGTCGTAGTCGAGCCAGGTAATGGTGGATACGTTCTGGCCGGGCGCGAATCGGCTGCTCTGCTTCCAGAGGTTTTCGCTGCGCTTGAGATCCGAAGGCGTGTCGCCATCATCCTCGCCGATTGTTGAAATATCCGTCTTGGTGCCGGGGACGTATATGGCGGTGTGGTGGGCCGTGTCGGGGTTTCCGTTGGCGAGAATCACTCTGCCATTGCCTTCGCCGTCTGGGGCGAACCCCAGGAGGTATGCCTCGGGCAGACCGTCGTGGCCGGTCCGGTCGAAGCGGTCCTGAATGGCCCGCATCCCCTTCAGCTTCCCCTCCAGGCGCTCCTTTCCGTGGTGCCAGTCCAGCCATTTCTGGCTGTACTTCATGTCGCCGCGGGCCCCGACGTCCTCGAACTCGGGTGGCTCCGATTTGTTGAGCGCAGCCAGCCTCATCTCGTACCGGCCACGGGTTTCTGCGAGGACGGTCCGGTTGGCCTCGTCGCGGGCATCGGCGGGTAGGCCGTTCATCGCTCCGATGCTCGCGGGGTGCATCGACACATAGGCGTCCCGTTCATCGGCGGACAGGTGCTTCCACCACTCCGCGTTGTCCTCCGGGTCGCCGTGCTTGGGCGGGGCTTTGATCGCGTCCAGATAGCGCTCGGCGCCCTCGCGTATGCCACCCGTGTCCTTCTTGGCGTCGACCCAGTCCGCGGCGGATACCGTCAGGTCGTCATCAGCCTTTAGCCTCCGCAGCTTCGGGGCCCACTTCTCGTCGGCCTCCGTGGCTTCTTCCAGGGCCGCGGTGATCCGGTCGGCACACGCCAGAGCCCGTGCGAAATACGGGTTGGGGTGGATGTGGGCGGCCTGCCGGTGCAGTGCTTTGGCCGTCGGATCCGTGACACCGTTCACCGTGCCGCCCGGAGGGGTCTTGCCCTGGTACTTGTCACCCCCTTCCGGGTAGGTGACCGAACCGTTCGTCTCCACGGTCAGCTTTTCGCCCTCGGCGTCCGCGACCGCCGCGTCGAGCTTGCTCTTGGCGGCCTGTAGGTCCGCCGCCAGGGCATTGAGGGCGGTGCTGAGCACGCCGCATTCGACCTGCGTGTAGTGGAAGTCCTTCGCCAGCTCCCGGAGTTGCTTGAGAGCGGCGTCCACGGCACTGCCGGACAGCGATTTCCGCATCTTGACGCTGATCCGCTGCTCAAGAGCGTCCTGGGCGGCGCTTGCCATGTCGCTAACGGCCCGGTATCCGTCGGCGGCCTTTTCGAACTCGGAGGTCTTTAAGTTCTTGAGAGTCGAGTAGTCCATGGCCCGGCTCACTTCTCCCCGCGTCGGCCGCCGACGCCGGGGGTGTCCTCGTACCGGTCGGACAACCTGTCGAACGAGCTCCTGACAGCCTGGTCGTTCTTCTCCAGATGGTCGGAGGCCTTCTCCAACTGCGTCTGGAGGGCACTGCATCGCCCGCTCATGGCATCCAAATAGCGCTTCCAGGAGTGGTACGCCTCCTGCTGTGCCGCCGCGCTCTGCACTCCGCTACCGCCGGCGCCAAGTCCCTGCTGCCCGTCTTCCAGCTTCGTCAGGGCCTTCTTGATGTCCCCGCGTAACCCCTGAACCTCGCGCCCCGCTCCGGACCACGCGGACTTCGTGGATTTCAAGTTGCCCGAGCCGTCGCCCGAACCACCTCGCCAACCGCCCCCGTCTGCGCTCGCGAGCTGCATCCCACCGCCGTCGGCGGCCTTCTGCTTGAGCGCGGCCCATTCTTCGTCCCAAGACACAGCGTCCCCCGTCATCATCGCTGGCTGTACGGCTGGAAATCCTACGGCGATGCGCCATGCCGGACCTGAGTACGGCTACTTATGCGCCACGAGCTCCCGCCGGATGAGCGCCACTGCCACGCCGGCCATCAACTGCCGCTCCTCCTCCGGCCCCAAGGCGTCCCTTGCGTGTGATGCCACCCACTCGTGTCGTGGGGGTTTTCGATGCGGAGGAGGGCTGCCATGCCGACGACGTAGAAGGCCGAAAAGGGTGGTGTTGTTGTCCCCGCACGCCCGCTCCGACAGCGTGCCGATTGAGTACGGATACTCACGTACTGCCCTCAACTCCCCTGCTAGTTTCGCCTCTGTGTGTGATGTCTACGCACACATGGCTTGTCAGGGGGCGGAGTGACGTTCGAAGCGGAGTGGGCTGAGCTCAAACGTGAGAGTTCGGTCCGCATGAGTCTGGCCGGCGCCGGCGGGGCGGGGTGGAATGCGGGCGGTGGTGAGGGCGACCTCCGTTCGTCACGGCAGGTGTGGAACAAAGGAGCCCAGGCGCTTGGCTCGGTGCATGTAAACCTGAAGAGCGCTCTGCGGGAGCTGGAAAGCAAGCAGCATGGGGCAGGGAACGGAAGCAGCGGAGTCGATGGCCTGCGCAGTGCTGCTGCGCACCATTCCGAAGTCGACGGCCAAGGATCCCTCCCACGACTAGCGAGTGAGGGTGAAGTTTCTGACTACAGTCGACGTGCTTCACACCTCGCCGATGAAAAGGTCCATATTCAACAGAGCGTGAGGCTGGGCGCTTTTGCGTGTGAGGGTGGCCTCATGTCCGTCGAGTGGTGAGTACCTCTTCGCAGCCGGTTGAGTACGTTGCCTGATGGCAGGCCATGCTCCGGAGGCGTTGAATTCCGTCATGATGCACGCGACCTCGCCGCCGTCGGAGCCCGCCGCATGCCACCACGTGCCCGAGTTTGCTGGCGGAAGCTGCGTGGTGAACCCAACGGGGCTCCAGGGCCCGGCCGCTCTCCCGTCGGTGCAGAAGTCCCGCGACCGTTGGTGGTGGTGCCCGCCACTGGTCGCTGTGTCCTTCATCGGGGCTCTTTACGTACCCGCCTTCTCCCTCTACGCCTTCGCCACCATGGCCACGGACTCCTGTGGCCCGCACAACTGCCCCGGCAGCGTGACCTTCCCTCTGGAGAACGCGCCCTATCTCTACCTCACCGGCGCGGGTGTGGCCCTGCTCTCCGGTGCATTCCCATGGACGCTTCGCTGGCGCAATCCGCGCATCGTTCTCGCCTCCGCTGCGACCGCACTGGCAACATCAACAGTGCCTTTGCTGCTCACGGTTTTCTTCTGAGGGGGCACCGCCCTGTTCCCCGGCAAGACGTACGGCGGCACTTGGGTGGCCTCCACGCACGCCGTCGCAGCCGCACCCGGTTGACGCTTCCGCGGCTAAGCCTGTGGAAACTTCTCCGTGCCGGCTCTCGAAGAGCAGTCGGGGTGGGCGTACATCCGCTGTACGCCCACCCCGCATCACGTCAACTGCCGGTCGTTACTGGAAGAACCCAGCAGCCCGACGGTCCGTTGCCCGGTAGTCCGCGCTGCCTGAACGGATCTTGGTGGCGACCTCGTGCAGGGTGCTCTGGATGTGGCTCGCGCGGCTGTTCCACTGCCGTTCCGCGGCCTGGAAGGCCTGGTGGGCCTCGCCTTCCCAGGAGTCGGAGACGCGCTTGACCGCGCCCCAGATCTTGTCGAGCTCGGCTTGCAGTTCCTTGGCGGAACGCTCGATGTCGGCGGCGGTCTGCTCTACCGCGCCGTATGTCACCCGAAGGTTCTCGTCGCCGGCCATTTCTCCCCCACTACTGGTGGCTGATTGGTGGATGTCGCTCTACCTGGAAGCCTGCTCCCAGGTAGAGGTGCTCAGTAGTTGCTGATGCCGCTGGCGGAGCCCGTGTTGAGCTGGCCGCCGGACGCACCGCCGTTGACGTCGATGCCGCGGAAGCTGGAGAGCACCTCGGAGTCGTTGGACTGGCTGGTGGTGCCGGTCTGGGCGATGGCGTCGTTGATGCCGTCGAGCATGCGGCGCAGGGCGGCGTGGTCCTCGTTGAGGGCGTTCTGGGCCTGCTTGAAGGCGCTGGCGCCCTGGCCGGTCCACGCCGACTCGACTGCGGAGATGGCGTTGATCAGCGTCCGCAGCTGGGACGACATCGCCTGACTTCCGCTCTGGATCTCGTTCTTGAGCTTTTCGATCTCCGCATAGGTAAGTGCGGTATTCCCTGCCATGATCCACCTTCCCCCTGAGTGGGTTACAGAGCTGAGTGAGCTGAGTGGTAGGTCTTGGTCCTCAGCTCGGATTGTTGGCCGTATCTCGAGAGATGCGGGTTTCTGCGCCGGCTGCTCGGGGCGTGAGCAGCCAGAGTTCTGGTCGTCTTGCTGTCCTGGCCCGCCGTCACGCCTTCCGCCGTCGAGCGATGACCAGGCCGCCCGCTGCCAGGGCCGCGACCGTTGCGGCCAATCCGGCAGTGAGGGGCCAGGTCGGTGAGTCGTCCGGGTGGTCGGCCGGCTTCTGTGCTGAACCGGCCGCAGAGTCGTCTGCCCCCGACTGCGGGGTCTTGGGTGGCGCGGTGGTCTCCCGGGCGGCAAGGAGCGGATTGACATCGGCGGGCCCGGGATCGCCCTCCTTGTCCAGCAGCACCTTCCGGGGGCGGACGATCCCGTAGCCGAGGTACTCGCTCGGGACCTTGCCGTCCTCCGGCTTGCCGGCGGTTTCCATCATGGCGCGCAGGACCTGGTTGTTCGTCCAGGTGGGGTGGGCGGACCAGATCAGGGCGGCGGAGGCGGAGGCGATGGCGGTGGAGTAGCTGGTGCCGTCCGCTGTGCAGCCGAGGAATTTCTTTGTGCAGCGAGTGGGGATGCTGACCCCAGGTGCTGCCAGTGCCACCTGCGGTCCATGGACTGAGAACTTCGTTGCCTTCAAGTACTTGTCCACGGCCCCGACTCCGACAACCCCAGGAAGGCTTGAAGGGTAGACAGGCGCGTTACCTTCGGTGCCATGGTTGCCTGTTCCCGCGAAGATCAAGCTTCCTTTTTTGTTCGCATAGTCAACCGCTGGTTGCAGTTCGTCCTTCGCTGCTTTTCCGGATGGTCCGGCTCGGGAGATATTGATGACCTTCGCACCCTGATCCGCCGCATAGCGGATGGATTTCGCCATGCTGGTGATCCCATTTGAACCTTGGGCTCTGATGGGAAGCAGTTTCGACCCCGGCGCCAGCCCCCAGGTGTTCTGTCCGCCCCGCTTGCCGGCGATGACCACGGCCACGCTGGTCCCGTGGCCCTCACCGTCGTAGTGTGCGCCGCGCCCTTCGCCTGATAAGTCCTTGCCCGCCAGCAATTGTCCGTGCAGCTCGGGTACGGAACCGTCGACACCGCTGTCGATCACGGCGACGGTGACGCCTGCTCCCGTGCTGGTCCGCCACATGCGTTCGGCCTGCATGGCGTCCAGGTACCACTGGTGGGATCTTTTGTCCTCCGCAACGGCGGCCGGTGCGAACGTATCCAGGCACAGCGCAGTGAGGCATAAGACCGCAGCTGCCGGCAGCTGGTTCTTCCACCGCATACGAATCTCCGCACGAGTCAAAATGCGGTGTCCTCCTCTCCGTTGCCGCGACACGCCAGGGTTATCCGATCACTGGGGGCACAACTGCTGGGCTCTGTGCCGACCACATCTCCTCGTCCTCCCGGAGATAGTCCGGCCGTTGAGCGGTGCGTCTCTTGGCTTGCGAGGACGGGGTTCCTGACATGGGGAGCATGCCCCCAGGGGTGTTGCTCCGCGTCAATCCCGATCCGCCAGACGTAAAATCGCCTGCCCCGGCACGTGATGCCGCTGCTGGTCCGCTCGTCCTGCCCGGTGCAGAACTGCGCCCCGTGGCGGACGGCATCCCATCGGCGGCTCCTTCGGTAACGCCTCTTGAGCCGTTCTTGCCCTGCGTGGAGCCGTGCAGTCCGGAGCGCTGCTCGGCTCCTGCCACTGGTCCACCGGATCCTGTGCCCACGGTGCCGCCGGGCTCGTATACCAGACGGCGCCCCGGGACACTGCGCATGTCTTGCCTTACGCCGTTCCCGGAGCCCCCTGGGAGGCCGCCGCCTGTGAGGCCGCGCGCCGGCGACCCGTGTTCCTCGCCCATGACTGCTCCGCGAGCCTTTCCCGCGGTCTCTCCACGTGGAGGAGTAGTGCGCTGCCCAGAATTTCCCGTGCTTCCCTGGGGCGTTCCGCTTCCCGTACCCGGAGGATTTCCTCCGCCGGCGGTCTGCCTGGGTGGGATCACGCCACGGTCCTCCCCGATGACAGACCCTCCCGGCAACCGCGGTCGTCCGGTGGCAGTGCCGCCGCGTCGGCCAGTGGCACCGACGATGCCGTCGTCCGTGGCCCTGATGGGCTGTCCCTGCACCCTGCCCGGGCGGCCGGTTATCCGTTGCGAGCCTCTTGCCGTGCCCTCACTTCTGCCGGGGGCTTTCCATCCCCCTGGGAGGGTTGTGGGGCCTGGCACATTGATACGTGAAGTATCGCCGGAACCTCCGGAATGAGGCGGAGTGGAACCCCCGTGAGGTGGTGCGGTATCGGTTGGGGCGACGGTTGCAGTGGAGTCGACGGATGTACTCACCTGCTGGGCCTGCTGGGCCTGCTGGGCACCGGCAGTCGGCGTGGCAGCCCCTGTGTGTTGCTCATCGGTGGCGCTGTGCGACGAGGGGGTGGTTCCGGTGCCTGGTGCATCCGCATTACCGCTGATCGCGGGACGGTCCAGGACGTAATTTCCATCAACGCCGTCGTCCCAGGGCACAAACCCAGAAGCCGGCTGGAAGTTAGGCGCCTCCTGCCCCGCGATCTTCTGCTGGGCCGTTCGGTAGTAAGACGCCAGCCGGTTCATTTCGGCCAGGGCGTCTTCTCTGGCCGGGTCTTTGGTGAGGGCGGTGACGCCGTTCGCCTTTCCGGGGGCCGTTTCTACGAAATTCCTCAGCGCGGGCGGCTTGGGCATCAGCTTGGCCTGGCCCAGTGCGCTTGCGGCCTCGACCATTGCTTCGCCTGTGCTTCTGGCGTAGTGGCCCAGCTTGTGGCTTTCGGCGGCGGTTGTTTTGGTCCAGTCGTCGAAAGCCTGGGCGCCGTCGCCCTGCCAGTGGACCTGTTTGGCGTATGCCTCCAGGTCCTTGGTGATTCTGGAGATCTCTTTGCCGGCGTCGACCAGTGCCGTTCCCATCAGACCGATCTGCATGTGGTCGCCGTCGGCCACCATGGCGTAGAGGTCGTGGTGGGACATGTTCTCGAAGTTGGTGCAGCCCGAAATGCCTAAGGCGCCGGTGTTTTCTGCCATTTCCGTTCCCCCTTGCCTCAGATGCCGTCGGAGCCGGCGGACTTGCCGTCGCCCAGCTCCGGGCCGGTGGAGTCGGCAGGCTGGTGCTTGGGCTGTGGCGCCTTGTAGAAGCCTTGGGTACGACGTTGGATCGCGGCCAGGCGGTTCCGTACGTCGGCATCCACCGCTTCGTAGTCCCGGCCGATGAACTCGGTTCCCAGGCTCAGCGTCTCGATCTGGTCGCCGAACACTTTGGAGAATGTCTCGAGTTGGGACAACACCTTTTCGTAGGTGTCCGCGATGCCCTGCGCCTCGATGAATCCCTGGCCGAAGGAAGACGGAGCGATCTTGCGGTGGCTGAGCGCACGGTGATCCGCATTCGAGCCCTTGAGCCGGTCCAGCAGGTCGTCCACGCGCCGTTTCAGCTTCGCCAGCTCCTCGGGGTCGACTTCGAACGACCCGCCTGCGCCGCCGCCCCCCGCCCCGTTCACCTGCACGCCTGTGCGCTCGTCAGCCCCCACTGTGACTCCCCCCGTAAGTCAGTAACTTCATGAGTCACTCTAGTCACCACCTCTGACAACGGCCGGTGGTGTTGAGTCGGTACCGTTCAGAATTCGCCAATGATGGGCAGGCTCCTGGAAAGCCCGAGACAAAGGGAGTGCGGGCGGTTTCGGGGCCGGAGAGCTCCATTCCGCTGGAATCTGAGTACGGCTACTCATTGACTTGTGGGGGCGCCGTCGCGGTTTCCGCCGCAGAAGCCGCTGTCCGTCTGCGGATGTCCCGTCGGATGACCGCCACTCCCGCGATGACCGCCACCGCAACGCCTCCTGAGCCCAGACCGTATGTCGCATATCGCTCCATCCGTTTCTGCGGAGTCTCGCCGTCCACCGGGGTGACCGGGTCCGGGGGAGCGGCCCGGGGCGGGCCGTCGTCCGCCCGTGCGTGGTCGAGGGGGCGGTCGTCCTCGGTCAGGGCGCGCACCGGGTCGACGACGCCCCAGCCCACGAAGCTGTCCCGGCCGTTGACGGAGCGCTCGGCGGTCTGCTCGATCTGGGCGACGATCTGGGATTCCTTCCAGTCGCGGTGCTCGGCCCGGAGGAGGGCCGCGATGCCGGCGACGTAAGGGGCCGAGAAGCTGGTGCCGTTGTCGACGCACTGGCCGCCCTTGGGGACGGTGGAGACCATGTCCACACCCGGAGCGGCCACGCCGATGAAGTCGCCGCTCTGGGAGAAGGCGGCGCGTTCGTTGTTGCGGTCGGAGGCGGCGACGGCCAAGACGCCCTCGTACGCGGCCGGATAGGTCTTCTTGAGCCGGCCGTCGAAGCCGTCGTTGCCGGCGGAGGCCACCACGACGATGTTCTTGCGCCGTGCCTCGCGTACCGCCTGGGCGAGCCGGGAGTCCTCCGGGACGGGGCGTGCCGTGTCCTGGGAGATGTTGATGATGTCGGCGCCCGCGGCCACGGCCTTGCCGAGGGCGGTGGTCAATGTGCCGACGTTTCCGGTGCCCTTCTCGTCGTTCTGGCGGATGGGGATGATGAGCGCCTCCGGGGCCAGGCCGACGAAGCCGGTGCCGGGGCGCGGGCGGGCCGCGATGATGCCCGCGACCTTGGTGCCGTGGCCCACCGGATCGTAGGTGCCGTCCGTCGGGGCCTTGGGATCCGCGTCCTTGCCCTTGCCGAGGAGGTCCGCGCCGTGCTTGGCCTCGACGGCCTCGGCGAGCTGCGGATTGGTGTCGTCGACGCCCGTGTCGATCACCGCGACGCGGACCGGACGGCCCTGTGCGTCACGTCCCTTGGTGTGCTGCCACAGGCGGTCGAAGACGATCCGTTGCAGGGCCCAGGGCCGCTCCTTGATCTGCTGCTTCATGGGGAAGGTGCAGGCACCGTTCCCTTCCGGTACGGGCGTGGTGCCCTCCGCTCCTGCCGCCGTCGCAGGTGGGGCCGCCACCGCCACGAACAGCGCGGCCGTGGCCCACGCCGCGGATCCCTTCCTCCTCACCTGCCGACTCCGTTCCTACGAGCCCTGCGGCTGCCGTGCGGCCTTGATGTCCAGCCGGGGGCCCATCGGCAGGAACTGCGACCAGTTCGCCGGGACGCGCACGGGCTTGATGTCCTTGTAGCCGAGCAGCATTTGCGCCCGGTGGGTCTCCTGCTGCTGTTGTTTCGCCGCCTGGCTCTGCTGGTCGTCCTGGGTGGCCTTGTCGTCCTTGTTGTCCTTGTCGTCCTGGGCGTCCGCGCCGAAGTCGGAGGGCTTTGCGGTGCTGTCGTTGTTGGTCTGTACGCCGTACCGCAGGCCGGTGTCCGTCACCAGGAAGGTCAGTCCCGTTGCCTCGTCCCCGGCTTGGATCTGCTGGTAGAGCAGGCCGGTTCCGGGCGTCACGTAGGCGCTGGTCCCGCCGTTGACGACCTGCTGGGGGTAGTCCCCGCCGGCCCAGGTGCTGAGGTCCGTGCCGCCGGCCGGGGACACCTTGCGCAGCACGCTGCACACGGTGCCGCGCCTGCCCGGTGCCGCGGCGGTGTTGGCCTGCTCGGCGGCATGCTGCGGCCATTTCTTCTCCGCGAAGAGGTTCCCGCTCTCCGGGGTGAAGGACTGGGCGCCCACCGCTGTGGGCGCGTTGTGCTGCTGTAGCCGGCCGGTCTGCGGGGAGAACAGGAGCAGCCGTGCGACGAAGTCCGAGACGGGCACGACCTTGCCCGGCAGCACGACGTACTGCTGGGCTCCGGCGCCGGTCGTGGCGCGCAGCACCATGCCCACGCGGTTCTCGTCCGTGCCGAGGCCCTTGACGTGGGCCGGTTGGCCGACCGTCCCCGGAAGTTCGGGGAAGGTGACCGGTGTGCCGTCGTGGAACGTGGCCAGCCATTCCTTGGTGACCTGCTGGGGTTGCCGGCTCCCCACCAGCGCGCGCAGCAGCAGTTCGGCGTACTTGCCCTCGCCGATGGGGTACTTGGTGCCCCGGGGGTCGATCAGATAGCGGGCTCCGTGGTCCCCGGTCTCCTGGACGTAGAGCACTTGGCCGCCGCGCAGCCGGCCAGGACCCTCCACCTTGTGCTCGTCGCGCCCGGCGAAGAGGAACGTGGCCTTCTGTACGGCCTTGCCGTTGCTGCCCGGCTGCTCGCACACCGCCCAGCGCTTGCTCTTCTGCGCTTCCGGGGCCTCCGGAATGCGGTCGGGGGCGTACGGGATGCCCAGGGTCGGACCGTGCGGGATCTTCCCGTTGTCGAGTTCGTGCTCATCGACCTTGAGAGCGTTGGCCTGTTCGGTCTTCAGCAGCAGCCGGGCGGAGGCCATGTTGAGGACGGGGTGCAGCTGTGGCTTGCCGCCGGTGGTGAGGACGACGTAGAGCGTGGCCGACTTGCTGCCGAGCAGGACGTGCTCACCCGGCGTGTCCCATCCCTTGGGGGCCTGGGGGCGGAACATGCCCCAGGCGCCGAAGCCCGCCAGGAGAAGTGCGGCGATGACCAGGCCGGGGAGGACGGAGCGTAAGGGGGCCGGGGCCCCTTCGTCCGTACGGTCGGGGGAGGGCTGGAGGAAAGCGGCCACGAGTCGCTTCTTGGCGAAGGTGTAGCCGTTGAGCTCGTCCCGCCGTGATGCCATGGTGCTGAGTTCCCCCTGAGACCGTTACCCGAGTGCGCGGTCGTGTTTCTTCCGGGCCCGACCGCCTGTGCCGACGTCCGCGTGTCACCCACTGGTCATGCTGCGCGCCCGGCCGTACAGGTCCAGGACCGCCAGGCACAGCGGCAGCAGGGTCAACAGGAGCAGCCCGTCGGCGAGGTCGAGGGCGCGTCCCCAGAACGGGGTGAGTCCCCGCTTCGGCACGGTCAGCGCGATCAGGGTCAGCAGCGCCACGCCCCCGGCGAGCGCGAGGGTCAGCCAGACGGTACGGATGTCGAGCTGCGCCCGGTCGCCCGCGAGGAATTCCGTGAGTGCGCCGGGCGGTGGGCTGACGGCCATGCCCAGGACGAGCAGTGCCAGCGCGCCGAACCCCGCAACGATCGCGCAGGCCACCTGTGTGGTGTAGCGGAAGAGCCGGGCCCGCAGCAGTGCGGCCAGGCCGGCCGTGAGCGCGAGCAGCCGTCCCCACACCGATTCCGACAGGCCCAGGACGCCCGCGGCAGCGATGACGACCGCGCAGCAGCCCCCCAGCAGTCCGAGCAGCAGCTCATGGCCGCGACGGGCCTGGGCGGCGATGTCCGCCATCGCCAGGGGACCGAGGGGGCCGGCCTCGGCGGGGTGCGCGCCACCGGCATCGGCGCCGCCCTCTCCTTCGGCCAGGCTGCGGGGCGTGACGTAGCCGACGGGCAGCCTGGCCAGCCGGGTGGAGAGGCCGGGCAGAAAGGCCATCAGTCCGATCGCCACCGGTGCGCAGACGGCGGCGGCCCGGTCGGCGGAGGCCTCGGTGACGATGGCGAGGAAGGCCGCAAGGGTGCCGGCGGCAGCCACGAACGTGGCCGCGATGAACGGGGCGTCGCCCTGCGGCGACAGCGCGACGAGCGCGACGGAGACGACGAGCGCGGCGATGCAGCCCAGCAGGAACTGGAGCCGCCCGGCCCCCTGTCCGCTGTCCGGGCCGACGATCCCCGAGCCCGCGGCCCACACGACCGGTAACGCCCCCAGGCCCAGCGCGATGGCGGACGGCTGGTCCCGGTAGACGCGTGCCCGTACGCCCGCGAACGCGGCCACCAGGAGTCCGGCGGTGGCGGCGATGACGCCGGGCAGGCTGTGCATGTCGTGGCGTACCGGGTCGGCGCACCACAGGACGGCTCCCAGGAGGGCGAGCAGTACGCCCACTCCTACCAGGCCGACGCCCCGCAGCATGCCGTCGTTCCACAGGCGTCTGTCCCGGGCGACCGCGGAGGCCACGGCGTCGGAGACATCGTCGTAGACGGCCGGCGGCAGGGACTGCGCGAAGGGCCGCAGATGCAGCATCTCGCCGTCGACGACCCGCTGGTCGGCGAGCGAGCGGGAGCTGTCCAGCGCGCTGCCGTCGGTCCGGAAGAGGTAGTAGCCGGTCGGCGCGTCCGCGGGCTGGGTCTGCCGGGTCAGCCGGAGGATCTCCGGATAGATGTCGGAGACCGCGATGGTCTCGGGCAGTGCCACATCGACACGGCTGTCGGGCGCGACCACGGTCACCCTGCGGAAACCGGTCCCCACGCTCGTTCGCACTTCTTCCCCCTGTCCGCCGCCCGGATCCGCGCCCGGCCGGCCGTGGCGCATGATCCTTCCCCATTGGCCACATTAGTCGGCAGTAGGATCGTCCGATGCGGAAGGCGCCGTCGCCAGGGGGGTGAGCGGTACGGAGATTTCCCTTCCGCAGCGAGGGATTGGTGCGCGGTGAGCCAGATCGTCGTCAAGCGTCCGCCGCGGGCGCTTCCGCCCGTCGTCCCCACGGACGAGTTATGCCTCGAAGCGCCGCCGGAACTCCCGCGTGGCCAGCAGGAGGGCGTGCTGATGCAGCTCCTGCCGATGATCGGCATGGGCTCGTCGGTGGTGTTCTTCTTCATGCCGGGCATGCCCGGCTTCATGCGCATCATGGGTGCGCTGATGCTCGCCTCGACGCTCGGCATGGTGATCGCGCAGATCGTCCGCTACCGCCGGGGCACCCAGGGAGAGATGGCGCAAAGTCGCCGTGACTACCTGAAGTATCTGGCACAGACCCGGCGCCGGATCCGCCGTACCGCAGCCTCGCAGCGCAGCGCCCAGCACTACCTCCATCCCGCTCCCGACCAGCTGTGGGCCGTGGTCGCCGAAGGCAGCCGGGTCTGGGAGCGGCGGATCGGCGACGCCGACTTCGGCCAGGCCCGTATCGGCCTGGGCACCCAGCAGCTCGCCACCCCGCTCGTCGCCCCCGACACCGCGCCCGTCGACGAGCTCGAACCGCTCACCGCGGGCGTCATGCAGCGCTTCCTCACGGCCCACGGCTCGCTCCCGCACATGCCGGTCGCGGTCTCGATGCGCGCCTTCTACCACCTGACCGTCTCCGGCGACCCGGAGGCCGCCCATGGCGCCGCACGGGCGCTGATCGGCCAACTCGTCACGCTGCACTCGCCGCAGGACCTCATGGTCGCCGTGGTCGCGGCCCCCGGTGCCGTCGCCCGGTGGGAATGGACCAAGTGGTTGCCGCACGCCCAACTGCCCGGCTCCCTCGACGGCGCCGGCACCAAGCGCCTGTTCGGCGACGACCTCGCCGAACTCGAAACCCTCCTGGGCGACCAGCTGGCCGACCGCCCCCGCTTCAGCCGGGAGGCCCCGCCGCTGCTGGACCGGCCGCACCTCGTGATCGTCCTGGACGGCGGCATGGTCCCCCCGGACTCCGCCTTCGCCGCCCCCGAAGGACTCCAGGGCGTCACCGTCGTCGAGGTCGTCCCGGGGGAACTCGACGAACCGCGCGGCGGCCTGTCCGTACAGGTCCACCCCGCCCGCCTCCGTCTGGAATCCGCCGTCTCCGTCTACGACGGCACGCCCGACACGCTCTCCCTCGAACGCGCCGACACCCTCGCCCGCCGGCTCGCCCCGCTGCGGATCGAGGGCACCGACGACGACGAACCGCTGCTCGCCAACCTCGACTTCACCGATCTGCTCGACCTCGGCGACCCCGCCTCGGTCGACACCGCCCGCACCTGGCGCCCCCGTTCCCAGGCCGAACGCCTCCGCGTCCCCATCGGTGTCGACGAGGCCGGCCGGCCGATCATGCTCGACCTCAAGGAGGCCGCGCAGAACGGCATGGGCCCGCACGGCCTCTGTGTCGGCGCCACCGGCTCCGGCAAGTCCGAACTCCTGCGCACCCTCGTCCTGGGGCTGTCCGTCACCCACTCCTCGGAGACCCTGAACTTCGTCCTGGCGGACTTCAAGGGCGGCGCCACCTTCGCCGGGATGTCCGCCCTCCCGCACGTCGCCGCCGTCATCACCAACCTGGCCGACGACCTCTCCCTGGTCGACCGTATGGGCGACTCCATCCGCGGTGAACTCCAGCGCCGTCAGGAACTCCTGCGCCAGGCGGGCAACTTCGCCAATGTCCACGACTACGAGAAGGCCCGCGCCGCCGGACACGCCCTGGACCCGCTCTCCTCGCTCGTCATCGTCATCGACGAGTTCAGCGAACTGCTCACCGCGAAGCCCGACTTCATCGAGATGTTCATCCAGATCGGCCGCATCGGCCGCTCCCTGGGCGTGCACCTCCTGCTGGCCTCCCAGCGTCTGGAGGAAGGCCGCCTGCGCGGTCTGGACACCTACCTCTCGTACCGCATCGGCCTGCGCACCTTCTCCGGCGCCGAATCCCGTGTCGCCCTCGGCGTCCCGGACGCCTATCACCTGCCGTCCGTCCCCGGCTCCGGCTATCTCAAGTTCGGCACGGACGAGATGACCCGCTTCAAGGCCGCCTATGTGTCCGGGACGTACCGCTCGGGCACCGAGGGCGCGGACGAGGGCCTGCACCCCGTCCAGCGGCGCGCCGCGCTCTTCCAGGCGCCGCCCGTCCCGCTGGCCGACATCGCGCCGGATCCGGACACCGTCCCGAGCACGGATACCCGTCCCGCGCCCGAGGACGCCCTCGCCGACACCGTGCTGGACGTGATCGTCGGCCGGCTGGAGGGCCAGGGCCCGGCCGCCCACCAGGTCTGGCTACCCCCTCTGGACAAGGCTCCCGCCCTCGACCAGCTCCTGCCCGCCCTGGCGACCACGCCCGAACGCGGCCTGCACGCCCCGTCCTACCGCGCCACCGGCGGGCTGACCGTCCCCCTCGGCCTGGTCGACAAGCCCTTCGAACAGCGCCGCGAAATCCTCGCCCACGACTTCTCCGGAGCCACCGGCCATCTCCTGGTCGTCGGCGGCCCCCGGTCCGGCAAGTCCACGCTGCTGCGCACCCTCATCGGCGCGTTCGCGCTCACCCACACCGCGCAGGAAGTCCAGTTCTACGGGCTCGACTTCGGCGGCGGCGCCCTGAGCTCGACGGTGGACCTCCCGCACGTCGGCTCCGTCGCCTCCCGCCTCGACCCCGAACGCATCCGCCGGACCGTCGCGGAGGTCGCGGGCATCCTGGCGCAGCGGGAGGAGTTCTTCCGGGCCCACTCCATCGACACCATCGCCACCTACCGCCGCCGGCGGGCCGAAGGCCGCTTCCCTGACCAGCCCTGGGGCGATGTCTTTCTCCTCGTCGACGGCTGGGGCCCCTTCAAGGACGAGTACGAGATGCTCGAACCGGTCGTCACCGACATCGCCTCGCGCGGCCTCGGCTTCGGTGTCCACGTCGTCCTGACGGCCTCCCGGCACATGGAGGTGCGCGCCGCGCTCAAGGACCAGCTGCTCGGCCGCCTCGAACTCCGTCTCGCCGACCCCTTCGACTCCGAGTTCGACCGCAAGGCCGCCGCCAATGTCCCCGCCGGTGTCCCCGGACGCGGCCAGACCCCCGACAAGCTCCACTTCATGGCGGCCCTCCCGCGCACCGACTCGGGCAGCGCCGGCACGGAACTCGCCGACGCCACCGCCGCCTTCGTCCGGCAGGCCGCGGAAGCCTGGCAGGGCCCCTCGGCCCCCGCGGTCCGCCTCCTCCCGCGGAAGGTCCCCGCCGGCCACCTTCCCAAGGGCTCCGACCACCCGGACCGCGGCATCCCCATCGGCATCGGCGAGACCAGCCTCGAACCGGTCCATGTGGACTTCGAAACCGACCCTTTCCTGCTCGTCTTCGGCGAAAGCGAATCCGGCAAGACCGCGGCCCTGCGCCACCTCGCCCACAAGATCTCCGAGCGGTACACCGCCGACGAGGCCAAGATCGTCGTCGGCGACTACCGGCGCACCCTGCTCGGCGCCGTCTCGCCCGATCACCTCCTCGAGTACGCCGCCACCGACACGGCGCTCACCGGCCACATGGAGGCCCTGGCCGGTCTCATGGAACGCCGCCGTCCGGGCCCCGACGTCACCCCGCAGCAGCTCCGTGACCGCAGCTGGTGGAGCGGCCCCCGTTTCTTCGTCGTCATCGACGACTACGACCTGGTGACCTCGTCCGCCGGCAACCCGCTCGCCGTGCTCACCGACCACCTCCCCTTCGCCCGCGATGCCGGCATCCACTTCCTCATCGCCCGCACCACCGCCGGAGTGTCCCGGGCCCTCTTCGAGCCCTTCCTCCAGCGCATCAAGGAGCTCGGCGCCCAGGGGCTGATCCTCTCCGGCGATCCGCACGAAGGGGACATCCTCGGCACCACCCGCCCCCACCCCATGCCCCCGGGACGCGCCCATTTCGTTTCGCGGAAGCGGGGGACTCCCTTGGTGCAGCTCGGGTGGCTGCCCGATCAGTAGCGGGAGCGAACGGGCGCGCCGGACCGCTATTCCGTTGTCCCGTCGCCGGAAACCGACCGGGGCGTCAAGGTGCCACGCGGACCGGTGCGCTCAATGCCGCGGCAATTCCGTATTGCGTGGGCCATTCGGTGCGCCATGTGCCGGACGCCAGGAATTCATGCAGCTGCCGGCCGAGCCGGTGCGGCGGATAAAAGGCAGGAGCCCCGCTCGCCACCGAAGTGGCGGAGCGGGGCTCCTTGGGTACTGCTAGGGGCGACCTGGAAAAAATTCCGGGCCGGGCAACTTAGACCGGCGTAACGTTCTCCGCCTGCGGACCCTTCGGGCCCTGCGTGACGTCGAAGTTCACCTGCTGGTTCTCCTCCAGGGAGCGGAAACCAGAGGCGTTGATCGCCGAGTAGTGGACGAAGACATCCGGGCCGCCGCCGTCCTGGGCGATGAAGCCGAAGCCCTTTTCAGCGTTGAACCACTTGACGGTTCCGGTAGCCATAAGCCCTCCTTGGGCCAAAGGGTTGCCCTGCTCCAGAACCTGCAAAGAAGTCTGAAACTACAAGAGCCTGCGGGGTCACATGCTCCGCAGGCTCTGTACTGCAAGGGAAACCAAACTGCAACTTGCGCTGAGCGTAGCATGTGCTGCTCCTGAGGCGGAAGAGCCAAAGATCACGTTTAACCGACCGCACTAACGTCCATACGCCGCCCCGCCGCGCTGCCCCTCGGGAGACAGGTCTAGCCTCCGCATGTGGACAATTCAACCTTCGGAGACGCACCCGCGGGAGCCGACGCCGGCCGCCGTCGCAGCCGGCCGCGAGTGGGCCACATCCAGTTCCTGAACTGCATGCCCCTTTACTGGGGCCTCGCCCGTACGGGCACCCTGCTCGATCTGGACCTCACCAAGGACACGCCGGAGAAGCTCAGCGAGCAGCTGGTCCGCGGGGAGCTCGACATCGCGCCGATCACCCTCGTGGAATTCCTGCGCGCCGCCGACGACCTCGTCGCCTTCCCCGACCTCGCCGTCGGCTGCGACGGCCCGGTGATGTCCTGCGTGATCGTGTCGCAGAAGCCGCTGGACCAGCTCGACGGCGCCCGGGTCGCCCTCGGCTCGACGTCGCGTACGTCCGTACGGCTGGCCCAGCTGCTGCTGGCCGAGAAGATCGGCGTGCAGCCCGACTACTACACGTGCCCCCCGGACCTCGGCGTGATGATGCAGGAGGCGGACGCGGCTGTGCTGATCGGCGACGCCGCGCTGCGCGCCAATCTGCACGACGGGCCGCGGCTGGGCCTGGAGGTGCACGACCTCGGCCAGATGTGGAAGGACTGGACGGGCCTGCCGTTCGTCTTCGCCGTCTGGGCGACCCGGCGCGAGTACCTGGAGCGCGAGCCCCTCGTGGTGCAGAAGGTGCACGAGGCGTTTCTCGCCTCGCGTGATCTGTCGCTGGAGGAGGTCGCCAAGGTCGCCGAGCAGGCGGCCCGTTGGGAGACCTTCGACGAGCCCGTCCTGGAGCGCTACTTCACCACGCTCGACTTCCGCTTCGGGCCCGCGCAGCTGGGCGGTGTCACGGAGTTCGCCCGGCGGGTCGGGCCGACGACCGGATTCCCGGCCGATGTGAAGGTGTCGCTGCTGGGGCAGCCGGCCGGGTAGCCCGCCGCATGCCGGACGGCCGACCGGTGGGGCGCGGCGCGAGGCCTGGTGGCGCGCGCGTGCCGGGCCGGGGCCGGGGAGGCGTCGTACGGGGGCCGGGGCCGTCGTCCCGGGTGTCGGGGCAGGGGCCGTCGTCCCCGTGTCCGTGCCGCGGGGCCGTCCCGGGTACGGAGTTCCGGGGGCCCGGCAGGGGCCGCGTCATAAGCTGGGTGCGCCGTATCGAGGGGGAGGCGCCATGGAGCCGTTGGCAGCGGAGGATCCACGGGTCCTGGGCGGGTACCGGCTGCTGGGCCGGCTCGGCGCGGGCGGGATGGGCCGGGTCTATCTCGGACGCAGCGCGGGCGGCCGTACCGTCGCCGTGAAGGTCGTCCATGCGCATTTCGCCGTGGACGACCAGTTCCGGGCGCGGTTCCGGCGCGAGATCGAGTCGGCGCGGCGGGTGGGCGGCGCCTGGACCGCGCCGGTGCTGGACGCCGACCCGGACGCGGCCGTCCCGTGGGTCGCCACCGGCTATGCCGCGGGCCCCTCGCTGGCGCAGGCCGTTGCCGGCCTCGGGCCACTGGCCGAGCACTCCGTACGGGCGCTGGGCGCCGGGCTGGCCGAGGCGCTGACCGCGGTGCATGCGCTCGGGCTGGTGCACCGGGACGTCAAGCCGTCCAATGTGCTGCTGACCCTCGACGGGCCGCTGCTGATCGACTTCGGGATCGCGCGGGCCACCCAGGGCACCGCATCGCTGACCTCCACAGGGGTCTCGGTGGGGTCGCCCGGCTATATGGCGCCCGAGCAGATCCTGGGCAAGGGCGCCGCAGGTGCCGCCGATGTCTTCTCGCTCGGCGCGGTGCTGGCTTTCGCGGCGACCGGGGTCAGTCCGTTCTCGGGTGATTCATCCGCCGCGCTGCTCTACAAGGTTGTGCACGAGGAGCCCGAGTTGGGCTCCCCGCTCGTCGGCGATCTGCGGGAGCTGGTGGCCGGCTGCCTGGCCAAGAACCCCGCGGACCGTCCCGCCCCGGAGGCGCTGGCCGTCCGTCTCGCGGGGGAGGGGAGCGGTGGCGCGGCGGGGCTGGTGCGGGCCGGGTGGCTGCCCGGTCCGCTGGTCGAGCGGGTCAGCCGGCAGGCGGTGGAGCTGCTGAATCTTGATGCGGGGGAGGGGGCGGAGGCCGGAGCTCCGGCCGGGACGGGCGCCGGTCCGGCGGGCGTGTCGCCCGGAGGGGCGGGCGTGTCGCCCGGTGGGGCGTTCGGGCCGCCGGATCCCTCGTACGGGGCGGCGTCCGGGCTGGTGCCGTTCGAGAGCGCGCTTCCGGGCGGGCCGCCCGGTCAGGCGCCGGGCGGCCCGGCGGGCTTCCCCGGCGGCCCTGGCATCCCCGGCCGGCCACCCGGTCCTCCGCCACAGCCGGCGTCCTGGCCGGTGGCCGGCGGGGCGCCGTCGTCCGCGGCAAGCGGCTACGGCCACCCTGCGACGGCCGGCAGCGGTCACCCCGGGACGGCTGGTAGCGGTCACCCCGGGACGGTCGACCACGGTCACCCCGCGACGGCCGGCGCCGGCCACCACCCCGCGGCCACTGGCACGGACCGTCCGTCGGCCGGCCCCGGCTTCGCCGACCTCCCCACCGGGGCACCGCCCGCCGCCGCCAAGGAGCGGCGGATCGCGCTGTCCGGTGCGGTCGGCGGCGAGGGCAGGCCGCGGCGGATGAGCTGCACTCTGGTGCTGTCGGTGGCCGGTGCGCTCGCCGTCGCGACGACCGCCGGGTTCGTCTTCCGCCTGCTGCCGGGCATGGGCGGTGACACGGACAGCGGGGCGCAGACGGGAGCCAAGCCGCCGGCCGACGGCGCGCCGACCGCACGGCCCACCGAACCGGGGGACGCGGGCAGCGGCCGGGCCACGGTGGCCAAGCCCTTCCTCGGCACCTGGACGGGCAGTGTCACGACGGCGCACGGCATCCCCAACGGCACGATCACCAGCGTCATCAAGCCGGGCGGCAAGGGCGACTACGTCATCCACACCACCTACGACGCGGTGCTGGTGAAGTGCCGGGCCAAGGCGAAGCTGGAATCGGCCACGGGGCAGCGGCTGGTGCTCATGGAGCGGTCGGACGGCAAGCAGGGGCCCGGCTGCACGGGCAACAAGTCCCGTGTGACGTACACGCTCGGCAAGGGCGGCACGCTCGGCTTCGCCTCGCAGGACGACGTGGGCGGCACGCCGAAGGCGACGTTGACGAAGCGCTGAAGATGCGGGGGCGAGGCGCCGGGGCGAGGCACCGGGCCAAGGCGCCGGGCAAAGCGGGTCCCGCCGTCGGCCGGGCGTCCGGTGGAAGCGCCGGCTGACCGGCGGCGAGGCTGTCGGACCCCTGACGTACGCTGGTTCAGTTCGTGATGCCCGCCTGCGAAAGGGACGCCCCGGTGACCGAGAACGCCGACCTCCAGTCCGTACTCGACCGCGCCGCGCAGGGCGGCCGCATCACGCCGGAGGAAGCGCTCGACCTGTACCGCTCCGCTCCGCTGCACGCGCTGGGCCAGGCCGCCGACGCCGTGCGCCGCCGTCGCTACGCGGGTACCGAGCACATCGCGACGTACATCATCGAGCGCAACATCAACTACACCAACGTCTGCGTGACGGCGTGCAGGTTCTGCGCCTTCTACGCCGCGCCCAAGGACACCGCCAAGGGCTGGACCCGCGACCTCGACGACATCCTGCGCCGCTGCGCGGAGACCGTCGAACTGGGCGGCACCCAGATCATGTTCCAGGGCGGCCACCACCCGGACTTCGGCGTCGAGTACTACGAAGAGCACTTCTCCGCCATCAAGAAGGCCTTCCCGCAGCTGGTCATCCACTCCCTCGGCGCGTCCGAGGTCGAGCACATGGCCCGGATCTCCAAGGTGTCCGTCGAGGAGGCGATCTCGCGCATCCACGCCGCCGGGCTCGACTCCTTCGCGGGTGCCGGTGCCGAACTCCTCCCGGCCCGCCCCCGTAAGGCGATCGCCCCGCTGAAGGAGTCCGGCGAGCGCTGGCTGGAGATCATGGAGGTGGCACACGGTCTGGGCGTGGAGTCGACCTCCACGATGCTGATGGGCACCGGCGAGACCAACGCCGAGCGGATCGAGCATCTGCGGATGATCCGCGACGTCCAGGACCGTACGGGCGGCTTCCGCGCCTTCATCCCGTACACCTACCAGCCGGAGAACAACCACCTGAAGGGCCAGACGCAGGCCACCCTCTTCGAGTACCTGCGCATCATCGCCCTCGCCCGGATCTTCTTCGACAACATCGCGCACATCCAGGGCTCCTGGCTGACCACCGGCAAGGAGATCGGCCAGCTGTCGCTGCACTACGGCGCGGACGACCTCGGCTCGATCATGCTGGAGGAGAACGTGGTCTCCTCGGCCGGTGCCAAGCACCGCTCCAACCGCATGGAGATCATCGACCTGATCCGCAAGGCGGACCGGGTCCCGGCGCAGCGCGCGACCACCTACGAGCACCTGCTCGTGCACGACGACCCGGCCAACGACCCCGTCGACGACAAGGTCGTCTCGCATCTCTCGTCGACGGCGATCGAGGGCGGCACGGCGCATCCGGAGCTGAAGCTCGTCGAGGCCAACTGAGCCTGCCGTGCTGACGATTCACCGGGTGCGCGCGGTCCGCCCGGTCGTGGACGGTCCGGATCACGGCCAGGCGGACGAGGCCGGGTACGCGGTCGTCGTCAGGGGCGACCGGCTGGCCGCCGTCGGGCCGTTCGACGAGCTGTTCGCGGAGTACGGCGCACAGGCCCGCGTCCGGGAGTGGGACGGTGTGCTGACGCCCGGCCGCTACGAACCGGACGGCGCCGCCCTGCTGGAGGCGGCCTACCACCCCGACCCGCGCGAGGCGGACACCCTCGGCAGCGAGCCGGTCACCGGCGAGGCGCTCACCGCCCTCGGCATGACCGACGCCCGCTGGGGCGCGAGCGCCCGGCGCGGACTGCAACGCCTGATGGCCACCGGGACCACGGCACTGACCGGGCCCTTCCACCGCCCCGCGGTCCGCACGGCCGTGGAGCGCTCCGGCCTGCGGGAGCTGGCGGAGCGTGTCCCGCGCGCCCTGGTGTCCGGCGGCTGTGCCGACTTCGCCGTCTTCGCCGAGGACGGCGGCTGCCTGGTCACCGCGCTCCACGGCCGCCTCGTCTTCCGCCGCCGCTGAGACCGCCGCCCGGCGATCAGGCCGTGCCCGGTGCGGGCGCCGGGCCCGGCACGGTGGACAATGGCCGGGTGACCCGAGCATCCCTGGACAAGCAGCCGCACGAAGTCGCCGCGATGTTCGACGACGTGGCGGCGCGGTACGACCTCACCAACGACGTGCTGTCCCTGGGGCAGGCGCGGCTCTGGCGCAAGGAGGTGGACCGCGCGGTGGCCGCCCGGCCCGCCGAGCGGGTGCTCGACCTCGCGGCCGGCACCGGCACCTCCTCGCTGCCGTTCGCCCGGACCGGTGCCTACGTCGTGCCGTGCGACTTCTCCGTCGGCATGCTGCGGGAGGGCAAGAAGCGCCATCCGTGGCTGCCGTTCACCGCCGGTGACGGCACCCGGCTGCCGTTCGCGGACGGGGTGTTCGACGCCGTCACCATCTCCTTCGGGCTGCGCAACATCCAGGACACCGACGCCGCGCTGGCGGAGCTCCACCGGGTCACCAAGCCCGGCGGCCGGGTCGTGATCTGCGAGTTCAGCGAGCCGACCTGGGCGCCGTTCCGGACCGTCTACACCGAGTATCTGATGCGCGCGCTGCCGCCGGTCGCCCGTGCGGTCAGCAGCAATCCGGACGCCTATGTCTATCTCGCCGAGTCCATCCGTACGTGGCCGAACCAGCCCGAACTCGCCGCCCGCATGCAGGGCGTGGGCTGGGCCGGGGTGGCCTGGCGCAATCTGACCGGCGGCATCGTGGCGCTGCACCGGGCGACCAAGCCGGCCGAGGGCTGACGGACGGCAAGAGGGGCCGGCGCGCGCCGGCCCCTCCGTCCCGCGTACGGCTCACACGGTCATCGGCTCAGACATCCAGCCGATGGCAGTACGCCGTCCGCTTTCCCCGCGGCGTGATCACCGTCTCCGCCTGCCGCATCCCCAGCCGCCGGGTCACCGCGATCGACCGCTCGTTGCGCGCGTCCACCATGGCGACCACATGGCGGACCCCGGCCGTGCGCACGGCATCCAGCGCCGCCCGCGCCGCGGCCGTGGCATAGCCCTTGCCCCAGTACGCGCGGCCGAGCCGCCAGCCGATCTCGACCTCGCCCGCCGGGCCCCAGTCCCACGGCCACGGCTGGGCACCGGTGAAGCCGATGACCGCGCCGTCCGCCGGATCCAGCAGCGTGAACAGGCAGAATCCCCGCTCCGCGTGGTGTCTGCGCTGGCGCGCGGTGAGCTCCTCGTAGACGGAGAGTTCGGCGGGCAGGCCACCGTGGAACTCCATCACCTCCGGGTCGTCGAAGACCCGGTGCCAGTTCATCGCGTCCTCCTCGGTGGGCACGCGCAGCTCGACGGCGGGGAGCGGCCGGTTCGCGGGCGGGGTGTTCACAGACTTCACGGCACAACCCTTCAGGTTCTGATCACCACGGCCCCCATAGACTGCACGTGCCCAGTGCCGGTCGGCACCCAGATATCCAGATCGACTTCCGGGAGACAGCGCCGTGACCGAGTCCGCGTCCGTGACCGATTCCGTGACCACAGCCCGCTCGGAGCACAGCGCGGACGTGATCGTCGTCGGTGCCGGGCCAGCCGGCTCGGCGACCGCCTATCACCTCGCCAAGTCCGGTCTGGACGTCCTCCTTCTGGAGAAGACCGCCTTCCCGCGCGAGAAGGTCTGCGGCGACGGGCTGACCCCCCGCGCCACCAAGCAGCTGGTCGCGATGGGGATCGACATCTCCGAGGAAGCGGGCTGGCTGCGCAACAAGGGCCTGCGGATCATCGGCGGCGGCTCACGTCTCCAGCTCGACTGGCCGGAGCTGGCCTCCTACCCCGACTACGGACTGGTCCGTAAGCGCGACGACTTCGACGAGCAGCTCGCCCGGCAGGCGCAGAAGGCCGGCGCGCGGCTCTACGAGCGCTGCAATGTGGGTGCGCCGATCGTCCACGAGCTGACCGGCCACATCACCGGCGTGCACGCCAAGCTCGGCGAGGAGAAGACCCCGGTCACCTTCCACGCCCCGCTGGTCGTCGCCGCCGACGGCAACTCCACCCGGCTCTCGCTGGCCATGGGCCTGCACCGCCGCGAGGACCGCCCCATGGGCGTGGCCGTCCGGACGTACTTCACCTCGCCCCGCCACGACGACGACTACCTGGAGTCCTGGCTGGAGCTGTGGGACCGCCGCGGCGCCCAGGACCGGCTGCTGCCCGGCTACGGCTGGATCTTCGGCATGGGCGACGGCACGAGCAACGTCGGCCTCGGCATCCTCAACTCCAGTTCCGCCTTCAAGGAGCTGGACTGGCGGGAGATCCTCAAGGCGTGGTGCGCCTCGATGCCCGCCGACTGGGGCTACACCCCGGAGAACATGACCGGCCCGATCCGCGGCGCCGCGCTCCCCATGGCCTTCAACCGCCAGCCGCACTACACCAAGGGTCTGCTGCTGGTCGGTGACGCGGGCGGGCTGGTCAACCCGTTCAACGGCGAGGGCATCGCCTACGCCATGGAGTCCGGCGCGATCGCCGCCGAGGTCATCGTGCAGGCACACGCCCGCGCCACGTACGCGCAGCGCGAACTCGCCCTACAGCGCTACCCCAAGATCCTCAAGGACACCTACGGCGGCTACTACTCCCTCGGCCGCGCCTTCGTGAAGCTCATCGGCAACCCCAAGGTCATGAAGATCGCCACCCAGCGCGGCCTGACCCACCCGCTGCTGATGCGCTTCACCCTCAAGATGCTCGCCAACCTCACCGACCCCACGGGCGGCGACGCGATGGACCGCATCATCAACGGCCTGAGCAAGGTCGCGCCGAAGGCGTGACGCAGGGACGGGGCGGGCGCAGGAGTGCCCGCCCCCTGAGGGCTTCGGTCCTGATGCCCTTGAAGCGGCCTGGCGGGGCCTGGAGCGGCCTGGTGGGCCCGTTGAGCGTGTTACGCCCGTTGGCGGCCCGTTGGGGGCGTGTTGCGGCCGTATTGCCCGTGACGGCCCGGGAAGAGGCCTCTGCGGCCCGTCGGTGCATCCGGCGGGCCGCTTGCCGTGGGCGAGGGTCCCGTCAGGCGGCCGGGGCGTGAGCCGGGACGGGGAGCCGGCGTGCCGGGTCCGGCGCCGGCACCCCGCGGGCCGGGGCGGTCAGCCGCTCGGCGCCCGGCGGGACCGGGACCGCCGCGAAGATCGCGTTCTGCTGGTCCTGAAGTTCCCGCACCCGCTCCCGGGGAGTGCCGGGCAGCCGCTGCTCCTCGTACAGCTTGTGGGTCTCCAGC
The DNA here is from genome assembly GCF_023544705.1 of Streptomyces sp. MCA2. Taxonomy (NCBI): domain Bacteria; kingdom Bacillati; phylum Actinomycetota; class Actinomycetes; order Kitasatosporales; family Streptomycetaceae; genus Streptomyces; species Streptomyces sp. MCA2. Next base: position 122,273 of record NZ_JAMJFM010000010.1, on the reverse strand, counting down.
TGGGCCGCCTTGCTCTCGGGGGTGTGGAACTGGACCTCGAAGAGCTGGTGGGAGCGGGGCGCGCGCCAGGCGGAGTTGATCGCCTTGTAGCCGGCGGTCCGGTTCCAGGTGTTGGCCCAGCGGGTGGAGTCGTTGCCCCACGCGGACAGCAGCCCGGCCGCGGTGTGGACGCCCTGGCTGTAGCGGTCGGCGGGCCACTGGAGGGTGAAGCGGACCGCGTCGTTGATCGCGCCGAGCGAGGTGTCCACCGACCGACCCGGTGACTCCTGCATCGAGGTGGCGACCTTGCGCTTGAGCGAGTCCGGCGACTTCAGCCGCTGGTCGAACCCGATCAGGTCGGCATGGCTGATCCTGGCGGCCGCGCGTACCCCGGGGCTGATGGCACGCTCGGCCCGCCGGGCGCGGAGGACGAAGGCGTCCACCTTCTTGTTGTCGGCGGCCTTCAGGCGCAGCCCGTCCCGGTGCCAGCTGCCGTCGGGGTCGGTGCCCGCGGGGCGGACGGAGGGCGCCGCGGCGGACGGGCCGGTGGCGGTCGCGGCCGGGACGGCGCCCAGGCCGAGCGCGGTGGCCAGTGCGGCGGCCGTCGCGGCCCGGGTGACGAGGCGGCGGGCGGTGCGGTGGGTGTTCATCGGAGCGCGGTGACCCTCTCTCTGCGGAGGCCGCACGGCGCCGAAGTGGCATATGTACGGCATATGGCGAGAGGTGCAACGGCGCGCGCCGTGGCGGGGTAGCTCTACGGGCGGCCCCCGGCCCGGTACCTGGCTTGAATCCGGCGCTGCACGGCGCGATTCGGCCGCCTCACGACGTGTGGGCGGCCCGCGGGACCGCATGCCGAAGGACCGTCCCTCCCGAGCGGCGAAAGAGACGGTCCTTCTGAGGCACGAAGGGTGCGGCGGTCCTAGAGGACGCGCACCGCGCCGGTCGGCATGTCGTAGTTGAGCGGGCGCTCGACGATGCCGGTGCTGGAGTTCTGGGCGCCGATGAAGTTGCCGTCACCGACGTAGACACCGACGTGGTAGGCGCTGCCCGCGCTGCCCCAGTACAGGATGTCGCCGACCTGGAGGTTGTCCAGGCCGACCTGGGTGCCGGCGGTGGACTGGTCCTGCGACACCCGCGGCAGGTCGATGCCGACCTGCTTGAAGGCGGCCTGGGTCAGGCCGGAGCAGTCGTACGCGGAGGAGCCGGTGGCGCCGAGCACGTACGCCTTGCCCAGCTGCGCCTTGAGGAAGGAGACGAGCGTGGCGGTGCTGCCGGTGGCGGTGGACGTCGAGGGCGCGGACAGGGTCGAACGCTCGGAGGAGCGCGAGGCACGGGCCTGCGCGGCCTCCTTGGCCTTGCGGGCTTCCTCGGCCTTCTTCTTGGCCTCGGCCTTGGCCTTCTTGACGGCCTCGGCCTTGTGCTTCTCGGCGGCCTTGGAGGCCTTGGAGAAGGCGCTGTCCTGGAGGGCCTGGCGCTCGTAGTTGAACGCGACCTGCTCGGCAGTGTCGGCGCTCTTGGCGGCGCTGGTGGCCAGCGCCGTCGTGATCGTCGGCATCTCCTGGGTTTCGGCGACGGGCTTCTCCGCGGCGTTGGCCGGGACGGTGGCACCGGTCACCGCGAGGGTGAGGAAGCCACCGGTCACGCCCGCGCGCAACGCCCGGGAGGACGCGGAAGGACGGCGGGGCTTCCGGTGGCTGGGTATGAGTGCGTTCGGGGACATGGCAACAACGGCTATCAGGCGCCACAGGTTGCTGCCAAGAAAGGTGCAGTGCGCCACACTTGACGTGTACGCGGCGAATAAAACGGACTTTTGGCCGCCCACCAAGCCCGCGGCGGGATGTCCGAATTTCGCGATCATGTTCCTACGCATGGCATTTGCTGCTCGACGCGGGGGCGGTGGGCGCCTATCACTTCCCCATCCGCCACGCCAAGGCTTCCCGTGCGTCAAGGACTTAGTGCTGGAAATAGCGTGGGATAGGTCACTCTTGAGTGTCCGTTATGTTCCTGTGATCTCGCGCCGCCCGCTCGCTCGTGAATCGGAGCACGCGCCGACGATCACGGTCAGGTCACGAGCGGATCACGCCTGCGGGCCCTCCGCGTATAGCAGTTGGTTGCGTCCAGCACCAATTTGCCCGTAGCTGCCCCCACTTGATAGTGGCAAGCCCGCCCTGACCAGCGGTAACCCAGGTGAATGTCACCTCTCGTGATCACTCGCGCGCTTCACGTATGAAGATCACCGCTCATCCGACTTCATGATCCTTCGCCGGGTGGTGGAGATCACAAAGGCGTTGTCCACTCCCGTGTCGCAGATCACAGACCAGCGGGCATAAGATGCTGGCGGTTCGGGCTTGTGAACTGCCTCACATATGCACGATCTCCATGGGGCAGCCGGAAGGCCCGAGCGGACCGCCATCCAGTCATCGTCGACTGAAGGGAGCGAGGACGGTGAACGCTTACGCGCCCATCCTCGTACTGGGAGCCCTCGGGGCAGGCTTTGCGATCTTCTCCGTCGTGATGGCCACCCTCGTCGGGCCCAGGCGCTACAACCGGGCCAAGCTCGAGGCGTACGAGTGCGGAATCGAGCCGACGCCACATCCGTCCGGTGGCGGTCGCTTCCCGATCAAGTACTACCTGACGGCGATGCTCTTCATCGTCTTCGACATCGAGATCGTCTTCCTCTATCCCTGGGCCGTCACCTTCGACGCCCTGGGGCTGTTCGGGCTCGTCGAGATGCTCCTCTTCGCGCTCACCGTCTTCGTCGCCTACGCCTATGTCTGGCGTCGTGGCGGCCTGGAATGGGACTAGGGGTCACACATGGGACTTGAAGAGAAGCTGCCGAGCGGCTTTTTGCTGACCACTGTCGAGCAGGCCGCGGGCTGGGTGCGCAAATCATCGGTCTTCCCCGCGACCTTCGGGCTGGCCTGCTGCGCCATCGAGATGATGACGACCGGCGCCGGGCGCTACGACCTGGCCCGCTTCGGTATGGAGGTCTTCCGCGGCTCACCGCGGCAGGCGGATCTGATGATCGTGGCCGGCCGGGTGAGCCAGAAGATGGCGCCCGTTCTGCGGCAGGTCTACGACCAGATGCCGGACCCGAAGTGGGTGATTTCCATGGGGGTTTGCGCCTCATCGGGCGGAATGTTCAATAACTACGCGATTGTGCAGGGCGTCGACCACATCGTTCCCGTCGACATTTATTTGCCGGGCTGCCCGCCGCGTCCCGAGATGCTCATGGACGCCATTCTCAAGCTGCATCAGAAGATCCAGAACACCAAGCTCGGGGTCAATCAGCAGCAGGCCGCCCGTGAGGCGGAGGAGGCGGCGCTCAAGGCGCTCCCGCTGATCGAGATGAAGGGGCTGCTGCGGTGAGTGAGCAGAAGAACCCTGAGGGTCCCGGCGAGCCGGACGGCCGGAACGGCCAGAACGGCCAGGAGGACGCCGTTCCCGCGCAGCGCGACGACACCGGCGAGGTGATCGGCACCCGCCGCGGGATGTTCGGCGCCGACAACGGCGGCGACACCAGCGGCTACGGCGGCCTCGTCCGGACCGTCCGGCTGCCCGGCGCGACCCAGCGGCCGTACGGCGGAGCGCGTGGTGAAGAAGGCTACGGGGAGTTCGACGAGATCGCCGACGAGCTGGAGGGCGCCCTCGACGAGCAGGGCCTGATCCCCGAGAACGTCATCGAGAAAACGGTCGTGGACCGCGCCGAGCTGACCTTCCACATCGAGCGCGGCTATCTGCCGACGGTCGCCAGGACCCTGCGCGACGACCCCGCGCTGCGCTTCGAGCTGTGTACGGGCGTGAGCGGGGTGCACTTCCCCGGCGACAAGGGCCGCGAGCTGCACGCCGTCTACCACCTGCGCTCGATCACCCACAACCGGCTGATCCGGCTGGAGGTCTCCGCCCCGGACGCCGACCCGCACGTGCCCTCGCTGGTGGAGGTCTATCCGACCAACGACTGGCACGAGCGCGAGACCTACGACTTCTTCGGAATCGTTTTCGACGGCCACCCGGCGCTGACCCGGATCATGATGCCCGACGACTGGCAGGGCTTCCCGCAGCGCAAGGACTACCCGCTCGGCGGCATCCCCGTCGAGTACAAGGGCGCCCAGATTCCGGCTCCCGACCAGCGGAGGTCGTACAGCTGATGACTACTGCACCGCACTCCCACTCCCCGAACGGCCACCGCACCTCGAGCGACTTCGACACCACGGAGTCCCTGGCCCGGGAGACCACCGAGGGCACCGTCTACAACGTCTCCGGTGGCGACTGGGACGAGATCGCGGCCGCCGCCGTGAAGTCCGACGACGAGCGGATCATCGTCAACATGGGGCCGCAGCACCCCTCCACCCACGGCGTGCTCCGGCTGATCCTGGAGATCGACGGCGAGACCGTCACCGAGGCCCGCTGCGGCATCGGCTATCTGCACACCGGCATCGAGAAGAACCTCGAATACCGGACCTGGACGCAGGGCACCACCTTCGTCACGAGGATGGATTACCTCACCCCCTTCTTCAACGAGACGGCCTACTGCCTGGCCGTGGAGAAGCTGCTCGGGATCACCGACCAGATCCCCGACCGGGCCTCCGTCATCCGCGTGCTGCTGATGGAGCTCAACCGGATGTCCTCCCACCTCGTGGCGATCGCCACCGGCGGGATGGAGCTGGGCGCCACCACGATCATGATCTACGGCTTCCGCGACCGGGAACTCATCCTCGACCTCTACGAGCTGATCACCGGCCTGCGGATGAACCACGCCTACATCCGGCCCGGCGGCCTCGCGCAGGACCTGCCCCCGGGCGCGGTCGACCAGGTGCGTGAGTTCGTGAAGAAGATGCGCAAGAACATCGGCGAGTACGACAAGCTCGCCACCGGCAACCCGGTGTTCAAGGGCCGCATGGAAGGCATCGGCTATCTCGACCTGGCCGGCTGCATGGCCACCGGCGCCACCGGGCCCATCGTGCGCTCCGCCGGACTGCCGCACGACCTGCGCAAGACCCAGCCGTACTGCGGTTACGAGACCTACGACTTCGAGGTGCCGACCGCCGACACCTGCGACTCCTACGGCCGGTTCCTGATCCGGCTGGAGGAGATGCGCCAGTCGCTGCGGATCGTCGAGCAGTGCCTGGACCGGCTGGAGCCCGGCCCGGTGATGGTCGCGGACAAGAAGATCGCCTGGCCCGCGCAGCTGGCCCTGGGCCCGGACGGCCTGGGCAACTCCCTCGACCACATCAAGAAGATCATGGGCACCTCGATGGAGGCCCTGATCCACCACTTCAAGCTGGTGACCGAGGGCTTCCGGGTCCCGCCGGGGCAGACCTACGCCGCCGTCGAGTCGCCCAAGGGCGAGCTGGGCGTGCACGTGGTCAGCGACGGCGGCACCCGTCCCTACCGGGTGCACTTCCGCGACCCGTCCTTCACCAACCTCCAGGCCATGGCGGCGATGTGCGAAGGCGGCCAGGTCGCCGACGTCATCGTCGCCGTCGCGTCCATCGACCCCGTGATGGGAGGCGTCGACCGGTGAACGCCACTCCGGCAAACCATGACGTGCAGCTGGGGATGCCCGCGCTCCCCGCCCCCGACTATCCGGTGGACGTACGGGCCCGGCTGGAAGCGGACGCCAAGGAGGTGATCGCCCGCTACCCCGGCGCGCGCTCGGCGCTGCTGCCGCTGCTGCACCTCGTCCAGGCCGAGGAAGGGCACGTCACCCGCACCGGCATCCGCTTCTGCGCCGAGCTGCTCGACCTGACCACCGCCGAGGTCACCGCGGTCTCGACCTTCTACTCCATGTACCGCCGCAAGGCGAGCGGTGACTACCAGGTCGGGGTCTGCACCAACACGCTGTGCGCGGTGATGGGCGGCGACGCCATCTTCGAGGACCTCAAGGAGTACCTCGGCGTCGGCAACGGCGAGACCACCGAGGACGGCGCCGTCACCCTCGAACACATCGAGTGCAACGCGGCCTGCGACTTCGCCCCGGTCGTGATGGTCAACTGGGAGTTCTTCGACAACCAGACGCCGCGGTCCGCCCGGCAGCTGGTCGACGACCTGCGGGCCGGCCGGAGCGTCGAGCCCACCCGCGGCGCACCGCTGTGCACCTTCAAGGACACGGCCCGGATGCTCGCCGGATTCCCGGACGAGCGGCCGGGCGCCGTCGAGGCCACCGGCGGAGCGGGCGCCGCCTCGCTGATCGGGCTGCGGCTCGCCAAGGGCGAAGCCGTCCCCGGCCGCGGCGCCGACCACGTCATCGCGCCGCGCGCCACCACCGACGGCCCCTCCGACGGAACCGGCGGCGAACCCCCGTCCGGCCACCCCGCCGACGAGCCGCCCGCCGGGCACCCCAGCTCCCACGACGCACCGCAGCAGACCTCGGCCTCGGACGACCAGCACCCGGCCGGCCCCACAGCAGAGGAGGGGGAGTGATGACAGTGGCAGCCGAACACGGGGGCGCCTCCCGGCCGGAGGCCGGCGGGGAGATCAACCCCGAGAAGCTTCTGACGCCCGTGCTGTCCGCCTTCTGGGACCAGCCCGAACCCTGGACGCTGGAGACCTACCGCCGGCACGAGGGCTACGAAGGCCTGCGCAAGGCGCTCGCGATGCCCCCGGACGACGTCATCGCCTACGTCAAGGACTCCGGGCTGCGCGGCCGCGGCGGCGCCGGCTTCCCGACCGGGATGAAGTGGCAGTTCATCCCGCAGGGCGACGGCAAACCGCACTACCTGGTCGTCAACGCCGACGAGTCGGAGCCCGGGACCTGCAAGGACATCCCGCTCCTCTTCGCCAACCCGCACTCCCTCATCGAGGGGATCGTGATCGCCTGCCATGCGATCCGCTCGCACCACGCCTTCATCTATCTGCGCGGCGAGGTCGTACCCGTCCTGCGCCGGCTGCACGAGGCCGTGCGCGAGGCCTATGCGGCGGGCTACCTCGGGAAGAACATCCTGGGCTCGGGCCTCGACCTCGATGTGATCGTGCATGCGGGCGCCGGTGCGTACATCTGCGGTGAGGAAACCGCGCTGCTCGACTCCCTGGAGGGCCGTCGCGGCCAGCCCCGGCTGCGTCCCCCCTTCCCGGCGGTGGCGGGCCTGTACGCCTGCCCCACCGTCGTCAACAACGTCGAGTCCATCGCCTCGGTTCCCGCGATCATGAACCGGGGCAAGGACTGGTTCCGGTCGATGGGCAGCGAGAAGTCCCCGGGCTTCACGCTCTACTCGCTCAGCGGCCATGTCACCAACCCGGGCCAGTACGAAGCCCCGTTGGGCGTCACGCTGCGCCAGCTGCTGGACATGAGCGGCGGTATGCGCCGAGGCCACCGGCTGAAGTTCTGGACGCCGGGCGGCTCCTCGACGCCGATGTTCACCGACGAGCACCTCGACGTGCCCCTCGACTACGAGGGCGTCGGCGCGGCCGGCTCGATGCTCGGCACCAAGGCGCTCCAGTGCTTCGACGAGACCACCTGTGTCGTCCGCGCGGTCACCCGCTGGACCGAGTTCTATGCGCACGAGTCCTGCGGCAAGTGCACGCCCTGCCGTGAAGGGACCTACTGGCTGGTGCAGTTGCTGCGCGACATCGAGGCCGGCAAGGGCGTGATGGACGACCTCGACAAGATCGACGACATCGCCGACAACATCAACGGCAAGTCCTTCTGCGCCCTCGGCGACGGCGCCGCCTCGCCGATCTTCTCCTCGCTGAAGTACTTCCGCGAGGAGTACGAGCAGCACATCACCGGCAAGGGCTGCCCCTTCGACCCGGCCAAGTCGACCCTGTGGGGCGACAACGACGCTCACCAGGGGGTGAACACATGACCGTCACGACCAATGCTCCCTCGGGGGGCGGCGAGGCGGCGATCCCGCCGGAGGACCTCGTCACCCTGACGATCGACGGCATCGAGATCTCCGTCCCCAAGGGGACGCTGGTCATCCGTGCCGCCGAGCTCCTCGGCATCGAGATCCCGCGCTTCTGCGACCACCCGCTGCTGGACCCGGCGGGCGCCTGCCGGCAGTGCATCGTCGAGGTCGAGGGCCAGCGCAAGCCGATGGCCTCGTGCACCATCACCTGCACCGACGGCATGGTCGTCAAGTCGCAGCTGACCTCGCCGGTGGCCGAGAAGGCCCAGCGCGGGGTGATGGAGCTGCTGCTGATCAACCACCCGCTGGACTGCCCGGTCTGCGACAAGGGCGGTGAGTGCCCGCTCCAGAACCAGGCGATGCAGGTCGGCGACCCGGAGTCGCGCTTCGAGGGCAAGAAGCGCACGTTCGCCAAGCCGGTGCCGATCTCCACGCAGGTGCTGCTGGACCGCGAACGGTGCGTGCTGTGTGCGCGCTGCACCCGCTTCAGCAACCAGATCGCCGGCGACCCGATGATCGAGCTCGTCGAGCGCGGCGCCCTCCAGCAGGTCGGCACCGGCGAGGGCGACCCCTTCCAGTCGTACTTCTCCGGCAACACCATCCAGATCTGCCCGGTCGGCGCGCTCACCTCCGCCGCGTACCGTTTCCGCTCCCGCCCCTTCGACCTGGTCTCCTCGCCGTCGGTGTGCGAGCACTGCGCGGGCGGCTGTGCGACCCGTACGGACCACCGGCGCGGCAAGGTCATGCGGCGGCTGGCGGCGAACGACCCCGAGGTCAACGAGGAGTGGATCTGCGACAAGGGGCGGTTCGCCTTCCGGTACGCGCAGCAGCGTGACCGGCTGGAGCACCCGCTCGTGCGCAACCCGGAGTCCGGCGAACTGGAGCCGGCGAGCTGGCCGATGGCCCTGGAGACGGCGGCCCGCGGACTGGCCGCGGCCAAGGGGCGCACGGGCGTGCTGACCGGCGGCCGGCTGACCGTTGAGGACGCCTACGCCTACGCCAAGTTCGCCCGGATCGCGCTGAACACCAACGACATCGACTTCCGGGCGCGGCTGCACAGCGCCGAGGAGGCCGACTTCCTGGCGTCCCGGGTCGCCGGCCGCGGCCGCGACGTGGACGGCGAGGGCGTCACGTACACCGCGCTGGAGAACGCGCCGGCCGTGCTGCTGGCCGGTATCGAGGCCGAGGAGGAGGCCCCGGGCGTCTTCCTGCGGCTGCGCAAGGCGCACCGCAGGAGCGGACAGCGCACCTACGGGCTGGCCGGTCACGCCTCGCGCGGGCTGATCAAGGCCGGTGGCACGCTGCTGCCGTCCGCGCCCGGCACCGAGACCGAATGGCTGGACGCGCTCGCGGGCGGCGTCGGCCTGGACGGTGCGGGGCAGGCCGCGGCCGAGGCGCTGCGGGCCGACGGCGCGGTGATCATCGTCGGCGAGCGGCTGGCGGCGGTGCCCGGCGCACTGACCGCCGCCGTCCGCGCCGCCCGTGCCACCGGCGCCCGCCTGGTGTGGATCCCCCGGCGGGCCGGCGAACGCGGCGCCGTCGAGGCGGGCGCGCTGCCCGGTCTGCTGCCCGGCGGCCGGCCGGCCACCGACCCGCGGGCCCGCGACGAGGTCGCGGCCGCCTGGGGCGTGGCCGCGCTGCCGCACCGGCACGGCCGGGACACCGGCCAGATCATCGAGGCCGCGGCGACCGGCGAGATCGGCGCGCTCCTCGTGGCGGGCGTCGAGGTCGCGGACCTGCCGGACCCGGCCCGCGCGCTGGCCGCCCTGGACGAGGTCGGCTTCCTGGTCAGCCTGGAGCTGCGGCCCTCGCAGGTCACCGACCGGGCGGACGTGGTCCTCCCGGTGGCGGCCGTGGTCGAGAAGCCCGGCACGTTCCTCAACTGGGAGGGCCGGGCGCGGCTGTTCGAGGCCGCCCTCAAGCCGGACCAGATGACCCGCCGGCATCTGCTGTCGGACTCCCGGGTGCTGCACATGCTCGCCGATGCGATGGACGTCCACCTCGCGCTGCCGGACATCCGCTCCGTACGCCGCGAGCTGGACCGGCTCGGTGGCTGGGACGGCCCGCACGCGGGCGAGCCCATGGAGAGCGGGCGCCCGCTGCCCCGTCCCGAAAGCGGTGAGGCGGTCCTCGCCGGACACCGGCTCCTCCTGGACCAGGGGCTGCTCCAGGAGGGCGACGAGGCGCTGGCCGGCACCCGGCACGCCGCCGTCGCCCGGCTGTCGCAGATCACCGCGCAGGAGACCGGGGTCAAGGACGGTGACCTGCTGGCGGTCACCGGACCGGCCGGCGCGGTCCATCTGCCGCTCCAGGTCACGCCGATGCCCGACCGGGTGGTGTGGCTGCCGCTCAACTCCACGGGCGGTGGCGTCGCCGCCGACACCGGAGCGCAACCCGGTGACCTGGTGAAGATCTCCGCCGTCCCGGGCACCCCGGAGCCGGCCAAGGAGGTGGACGCATGATGCAGCAGCTCGATCAACTCGCCGCCGCCGGCAGCGCGCTGGCGCAGGAAGACCTGTCGATGTTCGGCCGCGACCCGTGGTGGCTCGTCGTCATCAAGGCGGTCTTCTGCTTCGCGTTCCTGATGCTGACGGTGCTGTTCTCGATCGTCTGGGAACGCAAGGTCGTCGCCTGGATGCAGCTGCGCATCGGCCCCAACCGGCACGGCCCCTGGGGGATGCTCCAGTCCCTCGCCGACGGCATCAAGCTGATGCTGAAGGAGGACCTGGTCGTCAAGCGGGCCGACAAGGTGGTCTACATTCTCGCGCCGGTCGTGGCGGCCATCCCGGCCTTCATGGCGATCGCGGTGATCCCCTTCGGCCCGGCCGGCAACGAGATCTCCATCTTCGGGGTCCGCACCCCGATGCAGCTGACCGACCTGCCGATCGGCATCCTCTACATCCTGGCCACGGCCTCGGTCGGCATCTACGGCATCGTGCTGGCGGGCTGGTCGTCCGGTTCGACGTATCCGCTGCTCGGCGGGCTGCGCTCGTGTGCGCAGATGATCTCCTACGAGATCGCGATGGGCATGTCGTTCGCGGCGGTGTTCCTCTACTCCGGGTCGATGTCGACGTCGACCATCGTGGAGTCGCAGCAGAGCAGGTGGTACGTCCTGCTGCTGCCGGTGTCCTTCATCATCTACATCGTCGCGATGGTGGGCGAGACCAACCGCGCGCCGTTCGACATGCCGGAGTCCGAGGGCGACCTCGTCGGCGGCTTCAACACCGAGTACTCGTCCATCAAGTTCGCGATGTTCATGCTCGCCGAGTACGTCAACATGGTCACCGTCTCGGCGGTCGCGATCACCCTCTTCCTGGGCGGGTGGAAGGCCCCCTGGCCGATCTCCACGTTCTGGGAGGGCGCCAACCACGGCTGGTGGCCGCTGCTCTGGTTCACGATCAAGGTGCAGCTGCTGCTGTTCTTCTTCATCTGGCTGCGCGGCACCCTTCCCCGGGTGCGCTACGACCAGTTCATGAAGCTGGGTTGGAAGGTCCTCATCCCGGTCTCGCTGGTCTGGCTGATGCTGGTCGCCACCGTCCGGGCGCTGAAGAACGAGGGCTACAACTTCTCCCAGATCGTGCTCTATGTCGCCGGCGGGGCCGTCGCGCTGCTGCTGATCTCCCTCCTCGTGGACTTCTTCCGGCGTGCCGAGACGGAGGAGGAGACGGACGGTGACGGGGCCTTCGACCCGATGGCCGGCGGTTTCCCCGTGCCACCGCTGCCCGGACAGAACCTGCCGCCCGTGCCGCGGCGCAGGCCGCGCCGTGACCGCGAGCTGATTGTCAGTGGCGGGCCGGACACTGTCAGTGACGGAATCGGAAACGACGGAAAGGGGGGCGACGGTGCCTGAGTTCCAGAACCCCGTGGCCGGCTTCGGCGTGACCTTCAAGGCCATGTTCAAGAAGCGGCTGACCGAGCAGTACCCGGAGGAGAAGAAGCCGACGGCGCCGCGTTTCCACGGCCGGCATCAGCTCAACCGGCATCCGGACGGGCTGGAGAAGTGCATCGGCTGCGAGCTGTGCGCATGGGCCTGCCCGGCGGACGCGATCTATGTCGAGGGCGCGGACAACACCCCCGAGGAGCGCTACTCCCCGGGTGAGCGCTACGGCCGCGTCTACCAGATCAATTACCTGCGCTGCATCCTGTGCGGCCTGTGCGTGGAGGCCTGTCCGACCCGCGCGCTGACGATGACCAACGAGTACGAACTCGCCGACCGGTCCCGCGAATCGCTCATCTACACCAAGGAGGAGCTGCTCGCGGGCCTGGAGGAGACGATGGTCGACTCTCCGCATGCGATCTACCCCGGCATGACGGAGAAGGACTACTACCAGGGCCTGGTGACCGAGGCCGCCCCGGGGACCGAACGTCAGGTCGCGGCCTCCAAGGGCGAGAAGACCGACGGGAACGCCCAGGAGAAGGAGGCGACCGCATGACCGGCCTCGCCGCCGCGGCCTCCATGACCTCCACGGGTGAGGCCGTGCAGTTCTGGATCCTGGGCATCGTCGCGGTCAGCGGCGCGCTGGGCACGATCCTGATGAAGCGCGCCGTGCACAGCGCCCTCTCGCTCGCCGGGACCATGATCGTCCTGGCGGTCTTCTACCTCGCCAACGGCGCGTACTTCCTCGGCGTCGTGCAGATCGTCGTCTATACGGGCGCGATCATGATGCTGTTCCTGTTCGTCGTCATGCTGGTGGGTGTCACCGCCGCGGACTCCCTCAAGGAGACCCTCAAGGGCCAGCGCTGGCTCGCCGCCGGACTGGGCCTCGGCTTCGGCATCCTGCTGATCGCCGGGATCGGCAACGCCTCGCTCAAGGAGTTCAACGGCCTGGGCGAGGCCAACGCCGGCGGCAATGTGCAGGGCCTGGCCGCACTCATCTTCACCAAGTACGTCTTCGCCTTCGAAGTCACCGGCGCGCTGCTGATCACGGCGGCCGTCGGCGCGATGGTGCTCACCCACCGGGAGCGTACGGAGCGGGCCAAGTCCCAGCGCGAGCAGTCCGAGGCGCGCATCCGCGAGGGCAAGCAGGTACCGCCGCTGCCCGCCCCGGGTGTCTACGCCCGGCACAACGCCGTCGACATCCCGGGCCTGCTGCCCGACGGCACCACGTCCGAGCTGAGCGTCAGCCCGACGCTGAGGGAGCGCGGCCAGGTCCGCGATGTCTCCGGCGAGTCGCTCGCCGAGCTGAAGGCGCTGGAGGAGCGTTCCGAGGACTGGCTGGGCCGGGGTTCCGAGGAGCCCCGGCCCTCGTCGTCCGGTGGCGTGGCGCCGAAGGAGCACAAGGAGGGGACCAAGAAATGAACCCGGTCTACTACCTCTATCTCGCCGCCCTGTTGTTCACCATCGGCGCGGCCGGGGTGCTGATCAGGCGGAACGCCATCGTGGTGTTCATGTGCATCGAGCTGATGCTCAACGCCTGCAATCTCGCCTTCGTCACCTTCTCGCGGATGCACGGGAATCTGGACGGCCAGATCATCGCCTTCTTCACGATGGTCGTCGCCGCGGCCGAGGTCGTCGTCGGCCTGGCGATCATCGTGTCGATCTTCCGCACCCGTCATACGGCCTCGGTCGACGACGCCAGCCTGATGAAGCTGTAAGGGGTCGCACAAAGTGGAGAACTTGATCGCGCTGCTTGTCGCGGCACCGCTGGTCGGTGCGGCCCTGCTGCTGTGCGGCGGCAACCGACTCGACCGCACCGGCCACTTGATCGGCACGCTGTTCTCGGTGGCGTCGTTCGCCATCGGGGTGGCGCTCTTCGCCGACATGCTCGGCAGGGGCGCCGAGGACCGTGCCCTGCATCAGCATCTGTTCAGCTGGATCCCGGTCGGCGGCTTCCAGGCCGACGTCGCCTTCCAGCTCGACCAGCTGTCCATGACGTTCGTTCTGCTGATCACCGGTGTCGGCTCGCTGATCCACATCTATTCGATCGGCTATATGGAGCACGACGAGCGGCGCCGCCGCTTCTTCGGCTACCTCAACCTCTTCCTCGCGGCGATGCTGCTGCTCGTCCTCGCCGACAACTACCTTCTGCTGTACGTCGGCTGGGAGGGCGTCGGCCTCGCCTCGTACCTCCTCATCGGCTTCTGGCAGCACAAGCCGAGCGCGGCCACCGCCGCCAAGAAGGCGTTCCTGGTCAACCGTGTCGGCGACATGGGCCTGTCCATCGCGATCATGCTGATGTTCACGACGTTCGGGACCTTCGCCTTCGGCCCGGTGCTCGCCGCCACCGGCGACACCTCCGAGGGCAAGCTGACCGCCATCGGGCTGATGCTGCTGCTGGCCGCCTGCGGCAAGTCGGCGCAGGTGCCACTCCAGTCCTGGCTCGGTGACGCGATGGAGGGCCCGACCCCGGTCTCGGCCCTGATCCACGCCGCCACGATGGTCACCGCCGGGGTGTATCTGATCACCCGCTCCGGGGCGATCTTCAACGCCGCGCCGACCGCCCAGCTCGCGGTCGTCGTGGTCGGTGCGGTCACCCTCCTCTTCGGTGCGATCGTCGGTTGCGCCAAGGACGACATCAAGAAGGCGCTGGCCGGCTCGACGATGTCGCAGATCGGCTACATGATCCTGGCGGCCGGCCTCGGTCCGATCGGCTACGCCTTCGCGATCATGCATCTGGTCACCCACGGCTTCTTCAAGGCGGGTCTCTTCCTCGGCGCCGGCTCCGTGATGCACGGCATGAACGACGAGGTGGACATGCGCCGTTACGGCGGCCTGCGGAAGTACATGCCGGTCACCTTCGTCACCTTCGGCCTCGGCTATCTGGCGATCATCGGCTTCCCCGGCCTGTCCGGCTTCTTCTCCAAGGACAAGATCATCGAGGCGGCGTTCGCCAAGGGCGGCACCGAGGGCTGGATCCTCGGCGGCGCGGCCCTGCTGGGCGCCGCGATCACCGCGTTCTACATGACGCGGGTGATGCTGATGACGTTCTTCGGCGAGAAGCGCTGGAATCCCGACGAGGTGCATCCGCACGAGTCGCCGAAGGTCATGACGATCCCGATGATCGTGCTGGCCGTCGGATCGGTCTTCGCGGGCGGGCTGTTCAGCGTCAACGAGGCCTTTGTGAAGTGGCTGGAGCCGGTCACCTCGTTCGCGCACGGCCACTCCCCGGTCAGCGCGACCACCGTCACCGCCTCGACGATCGTGGTGCTGCTCATCGGCGTCGGCATCGCCTGGCTGATGTACGGCCGCAAGCCCGTTCCGGCGCTCGCCCCGCGCGGCTCGCTGCTGACCCGGGCCGCCCGCCGCGATCTGCTCCAGGACGACTTCAACCACGTGGTCTTCGTACGCGGCGGCGAGGAGCTCACCGGCACCCTCGTCCAGCTCGACCGCTCCCTGGTGGACGGCGCGGTCAACGGCACGGCGGCCTCGATGGGCGGACTCTCCGGCCTGCTGCGCCGGTTGCAGACCGGATTCGTCCGTTCGTACGCGGTCCAGATGCTGGGCGGGGCCGCCGTTCTCGTCGCCGCGACCCTGCTGATGAGGGGTGTCTGAGCCATGTCGTTTCCCCTGCTGACGGCGGTAGCCGCGGTGCCGGCGATCGGTGCGATCGCCACCGCCGCGCTGCCCGCCGCCAAGCGCACCGCGGCCAAATGGCTCGCGCTGCTGTTCTCGCTGGTCACCTTCGCGCTGGCGCTGGTGGTCGGGTTCCGCTTCGACCCCGGCGCCAAGGGCCCCTTCCAGCTCACCGAATCGCACGCCTGGATCAGCGACTTCGGCGTCCGCTACGAACTCGGCGTGGACGGCATCGCGGTCGCCCTGATCGCGCTGACCACCCTGCTGATCCCGTTCGTCATCCTGGCCGGCTGGCATGACGCCGACCCCCTGGAGGAGGCCACGCCCAACCGGCGCTGGCGGCCCACCCAGGGCTTCTTCGCGCTGATCCTGGCCGTCGAGGCGATGGTGGTGCTCTCCTTCGAGGCCACCGACGTCTTCCTCTTCTACATCTTCTTCGAAGCCATGCTGATCCCGATGTACTTCCTCATCGGCGGCTTCGGGGACCGGGCGGACGGGGACGGCGAGGAGCAGTCCGCGAGCCGGCGGTCGTCCGCGGCGGTGAAGTTCCTGCTCTACAACCTCGCCGGCGGGCTGATCATGCTGGCCGCGGTGATCGGGCTCTACGCCGTCACCGCCGATCAGCTCGGCACGGGCACGTTCTCGTTGCAGCAGATCGTCGAGGCGCGGGCGGCCGGCAAGCTGGAGATCGGCACCGGCACCGAACGGCTGCTCTTCCTCGGCTTCTTCTTCGCCTTCGCGGTGAAGGCCCCGCTGTGGCCGTTGCACACCTGGCTGCCCGGCGCCATGGGCGAGTCGACGTCGCCGGTCGCGGTGCTGATCACGGCCGTGGTCGACAAGGTCGGCACGTTCGCGATGCTGCGGTTCTGCCTCCAGCTCTTCCCCGAGGCCAGCAGCTGGGCCACCCCGGTCATCCTCGTCCTCGCGCTGATCAGCGTGCTGTACGGCGCACTGCTGGCGGTCGCCCAGCGGGACATCAAGCGTCTGATCGCCTACGCCTCGATCTCCCACTTCGGCTTCATCATCCTGGGCATTTTCGCGATGACGTCCCAGGGCCAGAGCGGCGCGACGCTCTACATGGTCAACCACGGCATCTCGACCGCCGCGCTGATGCTGGTGGCCGGCTTCCTGATCAGCCGCCGCGGCTCGCGTCTGATCGCGGACTACGGCGGTGTCCAGAAGGTCGCCCCGGTCCTGGCCGGTACGTTCCTCATCGGCGGCCTCGCCACCCTGTCGCTGCCCGGTCTGGCGCCGTTCGTCAGCGAATTCCTGGTCCTGGTCGGCACGTTCAGCCGCTATCCGGTGATCGGCATCATCGCCACCCTCGGCATCGTCCTCGCCGCGCTGTACGTCCTCGTGCTCTACCAGCGGACGATGACCGGGCCGGTGAAGGCCGAGGTGAAGAGCATGCCGGACCTGCGGGTGCGGGAACTGGTGGTGGTCGCGCCGCTGATCGCGCTGCTGCTCTTCCTCGGGGTGTATCCCAAGCCGCTCACCGACCTCGTCAACCCGGCGGTCGGCCACACCCTGTCCGTCGTGGACAAGAAGGACCCCCAGCCCACTGTGCAGGTGGACGCCGTGCCCGGTGGCAGCCGGCCCGGCCACGCCGTGCATGATCAAGACGTGGAGGCCGCGAAGTGAGTTCCGTGGCAAGTGTCCACAGCCTGTGGACAGTGGCGGCCGGTGCGCCGGGCAAGATCCCGGCACCGCACATCGAGTACGCCCAGCTGGCGCCGACGCTGATCGTCCTCGGCGCGGCGGTGCTCGGCGTCCTCGTCGAGGCGTTCGTGCCGCGCCGCAACCGCTATTACTCCCAGCTGCTGCTGACCCTGGTGGCGCTGGCCGCCGCGTTCGCCGCGGTGATCGGTCTGGCGGCCGGCGGCTTCGGCTCGTCCAAGGCGCATATCGCCGCCATGGGGGCCATCGCCGTCGACGGCCCGGCGCTGTTCCTCCAGGGCACGATCCTGCTGGTGTCCGTGGTCGCCGTCTTCACCTTCGCCGAGCGCCGGCTCGATCCGGCGGCGCATGGCAAGCATGTGGACTCCTTCGCCGCGCAGGCCGCGGCCGTGCCCGGCGGCGCCGCCGAACAGGCCGCCGTCAAGGCCGGGTTCACCACCACCGAGGTGTTCCCGATCGTGCTCTTCGCGGTCGGCGGCATGCTGGTCTTCCCGGCGGCCAACGATCTGCTGACGCTCTTCATCGCGCTGGAGGTGTTCTCCCTCCCGCTGTACATCCTGTGTGCGCTGGCCCGCCGCCAGCGGCTGCTGTCGCAGGAGGCCGCGGTGAAGTACTTCCTCCTCGGCGCCTTCTCGTCGGCGTTCCTGCTGTTCGGCGTGGCCCTGCTGTACGGCTACGCGGGCACCGTGACGTACGCCGGGATCGCCGAGGTGATCTCGGACGGCGCCAAGCAGATCGATCCGGCACTGGCGGGCACGATGGGCAATGACGCGCTGCTGCTGATCGGTGCGGCGCTGGTGCTGATGGGGCTGCTGTTCAAGGTCGGCGCGGTCCCGTTCCACATGTGGACCCCGGACGTCTACCAAGGCGCCCCGACCCCGGTCACCGGCTTCATGGCGGCCGCCACCAAGGTCGCGGCCTTTGGGGCGCTGCTGCGGCTGCTGTATGTCGTGCTGCCGGGCCTGCGCTGGGACTGGCAGCCGGTGATGTGGGGCGTCGCGATCATCACGATGCTGGGCGGGGCGATCGTCGCCATCACCCAGACCGACATCAAGCGGCTGCTGGCCTACTCCTCCATCGCGCACGCCGGTTTCATCCTCGCCGGTGTCATCGCCACCAGCAAGGACGGCATCTCCTCGGTGCTCTTCTACCTCGGCGCCTACTCCTTCGTGACGCTCGGCGCCTTCGCCGTCGTCACCCTGGTGCGGGACGCGGGCGGAGAGGCCACCGCGCTGTCCAAGTGGGCCGGGCTCGGCCGGCGTTCGCCGCTGGTGGCCGCGGTCTTCGCGGTCTTCCTGCTGGCCTTCGCGGGCATCCCGCTGACCTCCGGGTTCGCCGGGAAGTTCGCGGTCTTCAAGGCGGCCGCGCAGAGCGGCGCGGGCTGGCTGGTGGTCGTCGGTGTGCTCTCCTCTGCCATCGCCGCGTTCTTCTACATCCGCGTCATCGTGCTGATGTTCTTCAACGAGCCCAAGGCGGACGGTCCGACCGTCGCGGTGCCCAGTCCGCTGACGAGCACGGCCATCGCCGTCGGCGTCGCGGCGACCCTGGTGCTCGGCCTGGCGCCGCAGTACTTCCTCGACCTGGCCGGCCAGGCAGGGGTCTTCGTGCGCTGACGACCGGCGGCGCGCCACGGCAACGGCCGCCGCCCGGAGCCCTCGGGGGGTTCCGGGCGGCGGCCGTTCGCCGTGCGGCGGGCGGTCAGCTCTTGGGCATCCCGCTCGGCAGCTGCGGCATGTCGGGGATCTTCACGCTGCCGTCGCTGGACTTGGTGTACTTCTCCGTGGGCCCGTTCTTCCAGTCGACGGTCAGGGTCTTGCCGTCGGCGCCGGGCTTGAGGGTGCCCATGGTGCGGGTGGTGTCCCCGTCGGTGCACTTGAGCGCGGCCATGGTCATCCCGGCCATCTCCTGGACCTTGCCCAGACACGCGGCCTTGTGCCCGTTGCTGAAGGCGACGGTGCCCTTGCTGATCACGAGGACCTGCGGGCTGCCGGCCGAGCCGGCCTTCCAGGCGCCCTCGACCGCGCCGGGGCTCGCGGGCTTGTCGGCGCCTCCCGGAGTCGACGGCGCGGCGTCCGGCGACTTGCTCGGCTTGCTGTCGTTGCCGTTGTCGCCGCTGCTTCCGCAACCGCTGAGCAGCATCGCGGCGATGGCTGCCGCCCCGGCGATCTGCGCTGCCTTGCGCACGTACGTCTCCTCCGTTGTGGGACAGGGAGACGTGAGGCTAGCAGCGGCCCCGCACCGCGGTCCGGGCCGCGGCCCGTATTGCGGCACCGTCGGTACGGACTTGGTGTGGTGCTGTGACGGAGAAGCGGACATGACGGGCCGGACGGCCGTATTACGGGCGGCTCGGTCCGGCTCAGCCGGAGGCGGCATTCGACCCCGCCTCCTTGTCCTGGCGTACCGCGCGCTCCACCGCATGTACCGTCCAGATCTCCCGCGCCCACCGCTTCACCTCGCGCCGTACGGGGCGGTGCTCGCGGCTCCGCAGAAGTACGCGGTCCAGATCGGTCGCCGAGGCCAGCGCGACGAGCAACCGGCTGCGGCGGTCCGGGAACCCGGCTTTGAGCGCCCCGGCGAAGCGGTCCCGGGCCGGGCCGGCGAGATCCACCGCCCCGGCCGGGAAGCAGGTGGACGGGAAGAGACCCAGGACGCGCCGGGTCTCCCTGCGCAGCGCGCCGCGCTCCTCCAGCCGGCGCAGACACAGCTCCTGGACCGGCCGGCCGGCGCTGCGCACCCAGCGCTGTGCCTTGACGCCCCGGCGCTGCTTGTCCGGCCCTGGCAGCGCCGCCAGCGCGCCGTCCAGCACCGGATCGCCCAGCGGCAGCGGGTTGGTCACCCTGATCCGGTCGCCGCCCTCGACGGCGATCCGCCCGGCCTCCTCCAGATCGGCCAGCGCCGCGCCGGCCAGCCCGTACTGGAGGAACTTGCGGTGGTTCAGCGGCCGGCCGCGGACCGGGTCGAGGGCGAGCAGCAGCAGCTCCTCGGGGAGGGTGAGCGGCGCGCCGGTCATACGGCGGGCAGGATGCGGCCGGTGACCTCGCCCAGGCCGATCCGGGCGCCCTCGGGGCCGGGTGCCCAGGCGGTGAGGGTGACCTCGTCGCCGTCCTGGAGGTAGGGGCCCTTGCCCTGGGTGAGTTCGAGCAGGCACCCGAGCTGGTCGGGGTCGGGCCCGGAGACCGTGCCGGAGGCGAACAGGTCGCCGGTGCGCAGCGAGGCGCCGTTGACGGTCATATGGGCGAGCTGCTGGGCGGCCGTCCAGTACATGGCGGAGAACGGCGGCCGGGAGACGGTCTCGCCGTTGATGCGCACCTCGATACGGATGTCGATGCCGCCCGGCTCCACGTCCGCGTCGTCGAGGTAGGGCAGCAGCGGGACGTCCCGGGCGGGCGGCGGCGTACGGGCCTCGTCGAGGGCGTCGAGCGGGGTGATCCAGGCGGAGACGGAGGTGGCGAAGGACTTGCCGAGGAAGGGGCCGAGCGGCACGTACTCCCAGGCCTGGATGTCGCGTGCGGACCAGTCGTTGAGGAGGCAGACGCCGAAGACATGGTCGCGGAAGGCGTCCAGGGCGACGGATTCGTGCAGCGTGGACGGCGTACCGACGACGAAGCCGATCTCGGACTCGATGTCGAGGCGGAGGGAGGGGCCGAACGTCGGCGCCTCGTCCGCGGGGGCCTTGCGCTGGCCCCGGGGCCGGACGACCGGCGTGTCACTGACGACGACGGTGCCCGCCCGGCCGTGGTAACCGATCGGCAGATGCTTCCAGTTGGGGGTCAGCGCGGCGTCGTTCGGGCGGAAGATCCGGCCGACGTTGGTGGCGTGGTGCTCGCTGGCGTAGAAGTCGACGTAGTCGGCGACCTCGAAGGGGAGGTGCAGCGTGACCTCGGCCAGCGGATGGAGCAGCGGCGCCACTTCGTCGCGGTGCGCGAGGTCGGTCACCGCGCTGTGGACGGCCGCCCGGATCTGCTGCCAGACGGGGCGTCCCGCGGCCAGCAGGGGGTTGAGGGTCGGGGCCGCGAGCAGCTCGGCGTGCGGATGGATGGCGGCGGGCAGGGCGCTCGGCAGGGCGCTCAGATCGAGGACGTGGGTGCCGTAGCGGACGCCGAGGCGGCGCTGGTCGGGCGCGTCGACGGTGCTGAAGACGCCGTAGGGCAGGTTGTGCGGGCCGAAGGGGTCGCCTTCTGCCAGGTCGAACGGGCTCTGCTCGGGCATGGACAGCTCCTCGCGTTCGTCGTCGCCGGTGGGCGGCCGGGTCGTCCGGGCTGGTGGCCGCGGGCCGGCGGGGCCGTCGATCAGCGTACGGCCGGGCGGTGACCGGCGGGGCGGTCATGGGGCGCGAGGGCGTGGATGCGTACGAAGTCGGACGGCGGACGCGCCGTGCGTTGCGCCCCCACGCCTCGGCAATGTCCGGAAAAGCCTTGCTGCACTACGCAATTCGGGCCTAGCTTCCTTTCCTGGCGCGGGCCGGGGAGGGACCGCACCGTTGGGGGGACACGTGGCTCGCAGTGGCGCACGGCTCGCGGTCGACCGGAGCGTTCCGGGGCTGATCGTGAAGATCGGGGCTTACCCCCTGCACCACGGCGGCGTGGGGGCGATCCGCAGTCTGGGGCGGCTCGGGGTGCCCATGTACGCCGTGACGGAGGACCGCTTCACACCGGCGGCGGCCTCCCGCTACCTCCGTGGCCGCTTCGTCTGGCCGACCACCGGACGGGAGGAGCCGGACCGGCTGGTGACGGGGCTGCTGCGGATCGGCCGGCGGATCGGCCGGCCGGCGCTGCTGATCCCCACCGACGAAGAGGCGGCCGTGCTGATCGCCGAGCACGCCGACGCGCTCGCCGGGTCGTTCCTCTTCCCCCGGGTCGCCCCCGGCCTGCCGCGGCAGCTGGCCAGCAAACAGGGCCTGCACGAACTGTGCGTCGCGCACGGCGTGCCCTCGCCGGCCGCCGTCTTCCCCGGCTCGTACGCGGAGATAGCGGCGTATGCCGGGCGGGCGCGCTTCCCGCTGGTGGCCAAGAACCGCGAGGCGTTCGTCCGGCGCAAAAGGCCCGCCGTCTCCGGCACGACCCGGATAGGAGGGCCGGACCAGCTGCTGGACCTGGCCCGTGACTGGGGCCCGCGGCCGGGCGTGATCCTTCAGGAGTATCTGCCGCGGGAGCAGGCCGAGGACTGGATCGTGCACGCCTGCTTCGGCGCGGACCGGGCGCCGCTGGCGCTGTTCACCGGCGTCAAGGTGCGCTCCTGGCCGCCGCACGCCGGCATGACGGCCTGCGCGTATGTCGTCGACAACCCGGAACTCGCCAAAATCTCGGCGGAGTTCGTCCACCGCATCGGCTTCACCGGGATCGCCGATCTGGACTGGCGGTTCGACCGCCGCGACGGCCGGTACAAGCTGCTGGACTTCAATCCGCGGATGGGCGCCCAGTTCCGGCTCTTCGAGAACGCGGCCGGGGTGGATGTCGTCCGCGCCCAGCATCTGGATCTCACCGGGCGCGCCGTCCCCGGGGGCGCGCAGCGGGCCGGGCGCCGCTTCGTCGTCGAGAACGTCGATCTGCCCGCCCGGCTCGCGTACCGGCGCAGCGGCTCCCGCGCGCCGCACGCTCCGGCGCGGGCCTGTGGCACCGAGCTGGCGTGGTTCGCGGGCGACGACCCGCTGCCGTTCTTCACGATGCTCGTGCGGTCCGTCGGGCCGGGCGCCCGCCATCTGATGCAGCTGCGACGGGCCGGCCGCCGGGCGGGAACCGAGGCACCACTCAGGCAAGGGGAGGGACCGAAGTGAGCACTCCGGTAGCGGTCATCGGGGCCGGCCCGTACGGCCTGTCGACGGCCGCGCATCTGCGGGCGCGCGGCCTGCCGGTGCGGGTCTTCGGGCAGCCGATGGCGAGCTGGCGCACGCAGATGCCCGCGGGCATGCTGCTCAAGTCGACGCCGGCCGCCTCCAGCATCGACGCCCCGCAGACCGGCCACACCCTCGCCGACTTCTGCGCGGCGACGGGGGAGGGCCCCTACGCGTCGGACTGGGACGTCCTCCCCATCGAGGTGTTCGTCCGGTACGGGCAGTGGGTGCAGCAGCGGCTGGTCCCCGACCTGGAGCAGGTCAAGGTGGTCTCGGTCGACCGGCGGGACGACGGTTTCGAGCTGAAGCTGGACAGTGGCGAGCAGGTCGGCGCGCGGGCGGTGATCGTGGCCACCGGCCTGAGCGGGCTGGCGCACCTGCCGCCGGAACTCGCCGCCGCGATCCCGGACGGGCCGTCCGCCACGGGGCCGGTCTCGCACAGTGCGCAGCACCACGACCTGTCCGCGCTGGCCGGCCGGCAGGTGGTCGTGATCGGCGCCGGGCAGTCGGCGCTGGAGAGCGCGGTGCTGCTGGCCGAGGCGGGCGCGGCGTCCGTACGGGTGGTGGCGCGCGGGCCCGCCGCCGTGGGCTTCGGCACGCCGCCGGACCGCCAGCCCCGTCTGCGGCCGCCGTCGCCGTTCGGCAACGCCTGGTCGCTGTACGCCCTGACGCACCACGCCGGTGCCTTCCGCCGGCTGCCGGTGCCCGCCCGGCGGTATCTGGTGCGGCGGGTGCTCGGCCCGTTGGGCGCGTGGTGGCTGCGGGACCGTTTCGCGGGCCGGGTGCAGGTGACGCAGGGGCGGCGGATCGTACGGGCCACGGTCCGGGACGGCCGCCCCGTGCTGGCGCTGCGCGGCGCCGACGGGCAGGGCGGGGAACTCGTGGCCGACCATGTGCTGGCCGCGACGGGGTACCGGATGGATCTGGCGGCGCTGGATTTCCTGGGCCAGGGGCTGCGCACCGGCATCGTGACGCGGGCCGGCGGACCGCTGCTGGACGCCGGCTTCGGCTCGTCCGTACCGGGGTTGTACTTCACGGGGCTGCCGGCGGCCGCCTCGTTCGGGCCGGTGATGCGCTTCGTGTGCGGTACGGAGTTCGCCTCGCCGCGGCTGGCGCGGGCGGTGGCGCGGGCGTACGGGTGAGGCCGGGGGGCTTCCCCCGGCGGGCCCGTGGCCCCCTCGTGCGTGCGGGAAGTCATCCTGTGCTGCGGTGATTTCGCGGGGAGGGCCGGTCCCGAGGGGGCGTAGGGTCCCGCCGATGGCGGGTGGGGGTGTGCCGGGGCGGCCGTGGTCCGGGGGCCGGGCCGGGGTGCTCCGTGCCGTGTCCGGGTACGGCGGGTGGCCGGCCGTGCCCGTGAAGGAAGTGGCCGGCCGTGCCCGGCGAGAAGTGGCAGGCCTTGCCCGGAAAGAAGAAGGCCAGAAATACTCTTGTCGTTGCCGGCCTCACGCTCTCGCGCCACACCGCGTCAACCGGTGATCCAGAACCTGCCGGCCGGGTCGCTGTGCATCCCGGGTGGGTCGGGGGGCGGGCGCTCACGGTGATCGAACTGAGACCGGATACGCTGGCCAATGGTGGAGACAGCGACAGATCGACATTCAGTTTGATCGTCAGCAGACAGGAGTACCCCTCGTGACCGTCGTCGGGCCCTTCGGGCTGAGCGTGCGGGACCAGGCTCTTGAGGCCGATGTCCAGGCCGGGTTGGCGGCTGTCGAGGAGGGCCTGCTGGAGGCCACCAAGAGCGACGTGCCGTTCATCACCGAATCCGCGCAGCACCTCGTGCGCGCGGGCGGTAAGCGGTTCCGCCCGCTGCTGGTGACGCTGGCCGCCCAATTCGGTGACCCCTACAGCCCGGGTGTGGTGCCCTCCGGGGTCGTCGTGGAGCTGACGCATCTGGCGACGCTGTATCACGACGACGTGATGGACGAGGCCGATGTGCGCCGCGGGGTGGCCAGCGCAAACGCCCGCTGGGGCAACTCCGTCGCGGTGCTGACCGGGGACTTCCTGTTCGCCCGCGCCTCGCACATCCTCGCCGACCTCGGGCCGGAGGCGGTCCGGATCCAGGCCCAGGCGTTCGAACGCCTGGTGACCGGCCAGATCCTGGAGACCGCCGGCCCGCGCGACGGCCGCGACCCCATCGACCACTACCTGGACGTGCTCGCCGGCAAGACCGGTTCGCTGGTCGCCGTCGCCTGCCGCTTCGGCGCGATGATGTCGGGCGCCGACGAGTCGGCGGTCAACATCCTCACCCAGTACGGCGAGCGGCTGGGCACCGCCTTCCAGCTCGCCGACGACGTCCTGGACATCGCCAGCGATTCGCATGAATCGGGCAAGACGCCCGGCACGGACCTGCGGGAGGGCATCCCGACGCTGCCCGTGCTGCATCTGCGGGCGCGCGCCGAGAGCGACGCCGGTACGCCGGAGGACCGCGCCCTGAGCGAGCTGCTGGCCGGCGACCTCACCGACGACGCCCGGCACGCCGAGGCGCTGGCCGGCCTGCGCGCCCACCCGGCGCTCGAAGAGGCCCGCCGCGACACCGTGCGCTATGCCCAGGAGGCCCGCGCGATGCTGGCGCCGCTGCGGTCCTGCACGGCCAAGTCGGCCCTCGAAGGGCTCTGCGACGCCGTGGTGCACCGGGCCGGCTGAGGTCTCCTCCCTGCCGAGCCTGCCCGCTCATCGCCCGGGGCCCGTCCCGTGTCCCTGAGAGCCTGTCCCCGGATCCCCTAGGGAAAGATCCGACTCCTGGCGTACGGGCTCCGCCCCGAGGTGACCGTGCGTCATACCTCAGCAGTAGGACAAGTTGCTCCCGCGGGGTGACGTTATCCGCGACGCATTTTGGTGAGATGGAAAGCACCAAAGCGCGGCGGCCGGGTCACAATCAGCCCCAGGGGTGGACGAGTGGACAGCGCAGCAACCGCCGCATACGACGGAGGTAGGGCAGATGCCACGGAACGAACCGACAGAGGTCACCGACGGATGGGACGGGGAGCGCTCCCCGGGGCGCCGTAAGGCGGTGCGCTATGGCGTGCCGGTCGCGGTGGCAGGGGTGGCGGCGGCCACGATCGGGCTGGTCCCGGCGTTCGCCGGTGCCGGCTCTCCGGATCTGCCGAAGATCTCGGCCCAGGACCTGATAGCCAAGGTCGCCAAGTCGGACGTCCAGCAGCTCTCCGGGACGGTCCGGGTCTCCACGGACCTCGGTCTGCCGTCCCTGCCGGGTGCCGGTGGCGGCGCCGGAGGGTTCGGCGGTGCCCAGGGCGGCGGGAAGGGCGGGGACGGCGCCTCCGCGGCGCCCCAGAACAAGCTGATGGAGCTGGCGTCCGGTGCGCACACGCTGCGCGTCGCGGCCGACGGCCCCGAAAAGCAGCGGGTGTCGATCGTCGACAAGGCAGCCGAGTACAGCCTGGTCCACAACGGCAACGAGATCTGGGCCTACGACAGCGGCAGCAACACCGCCATGCACAGCACCGCACTCGACGCCGGCCGGCACGGCAAGCAGCACCGGGCGCCCAAGGACCTCCCCGGGGGCCTGAAGGACGCCACGCCGCAGGAGCTCGCGAAGCAGGCCCTGAAGGCGGCCGGCGACACGACCTCGGTCACCGTCGACGGCACCGCCAAGGTCGCCGGGCGGGACGCCTACCAGCTGCTGATCAAGCCCAAGCAGGCCGCCTCGACGGTCGGCTCGATCCGGGTCGCGGTGGACGCCGCCAACGGTGTGCCGCTGAAGTTCACCCTGACCCCCAAGAGCGGTGGCGCGGCCGCCATCGACGTCGGCTACACCAACGTCGACTTCGCCAAGCCCGCCGCGAACACGTTCTCCTTCACACCGCCCAAGGGCGCCAAGGTCGTCGACGGCGACAAGGCGCGGGCGAAGGCGCCGCGCGCACACGGCAAGGACGCCCCGTCCCCCAAGGACATGAAGGCCTTCAAGAAGGACATGGGCGGGCTGAACGTCCTCGGCAAGGGCTGGACGTCCATCGCCACGATCAAGGGCGACGGCTCCGGCCTGCCCTCCGGCAAGGACCAGGGCGCCGGCGGCGACGCGGGCAAGTTCCTGGACAGCATCGGCGAGAAGGTGAACGGCTCCTTCGGCTCCGGCCGGGTCTTCAGCACCCGCCTGGTCAACGCCCTGATCACGGACCACGGCACGGTCTATGTCGGCGCCGTCGACAAGCAGGCTCTGATCGACGCGGCCAACGCCGCCAAGTAACGGGCACCGCAGTATCGCGGGCCGCCGCGCCATCCCTCCACGGGTGGCGCGGCGCAGCCCGTGGGCCAGATCCGTAGACCTTGGGGGAGCCGATGCCACAGCCGCCCGCCGCAGGGCATGACGGCGCCCGCCCGCCCGCGGACGGGCCCGGCCCCCGGCCGTCCGGAGACCTGGCGATCGAGACGCGGGGGCTGACCAAGGCGTACCGCGGCGGCCAGCTCGCCGTCGACGGCCTCGATCTGGCCGTACCGCGCGGCAGCGTCTTCGGCTTCCTCGGCCCCAACGGCTCCGGCAAGACCACCACCATCCGCATGCTGATGGGCCTGATCGAGGCCACCGCGGGCAGCGCCCGGGTGCTCGGGCAGCCGATGCCCGCCGCGGGCCGCCGGGTGCTCCCCAAGGTCGGCGCCCTCATCGAGGGCCCGGCGCTCTACGGCTTCCTCAGCGGGCGGGACAACCTGCGGCGGTTCGACGCCGCCGACCCGGTCGCCGATCCCCGCAGCCGGGCCGAGCGGGTCGGCCATGCGCTGGAGCGGGTGGGCCTGGCCGCCGCGGCCGGCAAGAAGGCGCGCGCCTACTCCCTCGGCATGAAGCAACGCCTGGGCCTGGCGGCCGCCCTGCTCCAGCCGCGTGAACTGCTGGTGCTCGACGAGCCGACCAACGGCCTGGACCCCCAGGGCATGCGGGAGATCCGCGCCCTGGTCCGCGAGCTGGCGGCGGACGGCACCACCGTCTTTCTCTCCTCCCATCTCCTCGACGAGATCGAGCAGGTCTGCACCCATGCCGCCGTGATGGCCCGCGGCCGGCTGATCACCCAGGGCACGGTCGCCGACCTCTCCGCCACGGTCCTCGACTCGCGCGGCCACGGCCGGCTGACGGTGACCACCCCCGACACGGCCGACACGGTCCGCATCCTGAAGGAACACGGCCTGACCGGTCTGGAGGCCGCCGACGACCGGGTGACGGGCGAACTCCCCGACGCGGACGCGCCCCTGGGCGCGCCGGACGGCGGGGTGCCGCTGGACCTGGCGGATCTCAACGCCGCGCTGGTGCAGGCCGGGGTGCGGGTCCGCGGCTTCGGTACGGAGCGCGCCTCGCTGGAGGATGTCTTTGTGCAGCTGACCGGGGAGGGCTTCGATGTCGCAGGCTGAGACGGTGCCGCGGGCACCCCGGCCGTTGTGGTCGCTGGGTCTGCTGCGCAGCGAGATCGGTGTGACGTTCCGGCGCTGGCGCACCCTCGCGCTGCTGGCGGTGCTCGCGGGCGTACCGGTCCTGGTCGGCATCGCCGTCAGGATCGAGACCGGCGACGGCGGGCCGGAGGGCGGCGGTGGCGGCGGTGCGGGCGGCCCGGCGTTCCTCTCCCAGATCACCCACAACGGCCTCTTCCTGGTCTTCACCTCGCTCGCCGTGACGCTGCCGTTCTTTCTGCCGATGTCCGTCGGCGTGATCGCGGGCGACTCCCTCGCCGGGGAGGCGCACGGCGGGACGCTGCGCTATCTCCTGGTCGCCCCCGCGGGCCGCACCCGCCTGCTGCTGGTCAAATACGCCACGACCCTGACGTTCTGCCTGGTGGGCACCCTGGTCGTGGCGGTCTCCGCATTGGTGACCGGCGCGCTGCTCTTCCCCCTGGGCGAGGTCACCCTGCTCTCGGGCACCTCCGTGTCCTTCGGCGAGGGGCTGCTGCGGGCGCTGGCCATCGCGGTGGCGGTGGCGCTGTCCCTCGTCGGGGTGGCGGCCGTCGGCCTGTTCGTCTCGGCGCTCACCACCAGCGGTATCGCGGCCATGGCGACCACGGTCGGCCTGCTGATCACCGTGCAGATCCTGGACACCCTCCCGCAGCTGCACGCCGTCCAGCCCTATCTCTTCCCGCACTACTGGCTGTCCTTCGCGGACCTGCTCCGCGACCCCGTCTACTGGGACCAATTGCAGAAGAACCTCGGCCTCCAGGCGCTGTACGCCCTGGTGTTCGGCTCGGCGGCCTGGGCACGCTTCACCACCCGGGACATCACTGCGTGAGGCCGGGAGGCTGCGGCGGCGCGGCCTGCGCGGCGGCGTTCCGCGCGGCGGCCGCTTCCTGCGCCGCGTCCGCCGCCGGTACCGCGCCGCCCGCGGCGGCCTCGCCCGCGCGGGCCGCCGCGTCGGCCAGTGCCGTCCGCGCCCGCCGTGCGGTCCGCAGCGCGTCCCAGGTCAGCACCGCCAGGGCCAGCCACACCAGCGCGAACCCGGCCCAGCGCTCCGGCGGCATCTTCTCGTGGAAGACGGTGAGCCCCAGCACGAACTGAAAGGTCGGCGCCAGATACTGGAGCATCCCGACCGTCGTCAGCGGAAGCCGCACGGCCGAGGCGCCGAAGCAGATCAGCGGCACCGCCGTCGCGATACCGCAGGCGGAGAGCAGCAGCGCCTGGCCCACCCCGCCGGTGGTGAAGCTGGACTCGCCGTGCAGGCCGAGGAAGACCAGGAAGCCCAGCGCCGGCAGCGCCTGGAGGGCGGTCTCGGCGCTGAAGCCCTCGATCCCGTCGAGTTTGATGCCCTTCTTCGCCAGACCGTAGGTCGCGAACGAGAAGGCCAGAATCAGCGCGATCCAGGGCACCTTGCCGTAGGCGGCGGTCATCACGAGGACGGCGAGGAGACCGACTCCCACCGCCGTCCACTGCAACGGGCGCAGCCGCTCACGCAGTACCAGGACACCGAAAGCGATGCTGACCAGCGGATTGATGAAGTAGCCGAGCGAGGCCTCCAGGACATGCCCGGCATTGACCGCCCAGATGTAGAGAAACCAGTTCGCCGAGATGACCACGGCGCAGACCAGTATCAGCGCGAGCCTTCGGGGCTGCCGCAGCAGCGGGCCGATCCAGGACCAGCGGCGCAGCACGGCCAGGATGACGACGGCCACGGGCAGCGACCACAGCATGCGATGGGCCAGGATCTCGGACGGCGAGGCGGCGCCCAGCAGATGCCAGTAGAGCGGCAGCAGGCCCCACATGGTGTAGGCGGTGACACCGTAGGCGAGTCCGACACGCTGATCGCTTCGAGGCTGCAAGGGGGACCTCCTGTGGGTGCTCTTCGCCGCCCCAGTGAACGTAGCGCCGCCCGGCCCGGCTGTCATGCCTGTCTTGGCATACGGTCATGACGGCCGGTGGGGTCCGGTGCGGCCGGCCGTACCGGGGGAGTACGCGTCCGCAGACCCGGCTCAGCCGAGGCACCGGGCGCTTCGGACCGGGGGACGGGCGCTTGGGACCGGGGGACGGGCGCTCCGGACCGGGAACCGCTTCAGACGGAAAGCTCCTTCAGCGCCTCCGTGATCGCCTCGGCGGGCGGTGTGGTCGGACGGCCGAGCAGCCCGGACAGCTCGCCGGGGGTCGCGGCCAGCTCGCCGCGGGCGATCCCGGCATCCGCATCGGCGACCATCTGCGCGCCCAGCGCCGGTACGCCCGCCTCGACCATCAGCGCCACATACCGCTCCTGCGGCAGGTCGCGGTACGGGATCTGCCGGCCGGTCTGCCGGGACACCTCGGCCGCGTACTCGGCCATCGTCCAGGCGGTGTCGCCGCTCAGCTCGTACACCGTGTTCTCGTGGCCGCTGCCGGTGAGGACGACAGCGGCCGCCTCGGCGTAGTCCCGGCGCGCGGCGGTGGCCACCCGGCCCTCGCCGGCGCTGCCGACGACGGCGCCGGTCCTCAGGGTGGTGGCGAGCGCACCGGTGTAGTTCTCGTGGTACCAGCCGTTGCGCAGCAGGCAGTACGGCACCCCGGACGCCAGCAGCGCCTGCTCGGTGGCGACGTGCTCCTCGGCGATGGAGAAGGTGGCGCTCGGCCCGCCCAGCACGCTGGTGTACGCCAGCAGCGCGACGCCCGCCTCCCGCGCGGCGTCGATGACGGCGCGGTGCTGGGTCAGGCGCCGCCCCGCCTCGTTCCCCGAGATGAACAGCACCCGGTCGCCGGACGCGAAGACACCCTGGAGCGTCTCGGGCCGGCTGTAGTCCGCGACCTCGACCCCGATACCGCGGGCCGCGAGGCCGGCGGCCTTGGCACGGTCGCGGGCGACCGCGACGATCTCGTCCGGTGCGGTGCGCTTCAGCAGTTCCTCGATGACGAGCCGGCCGAGTGCCCCGGTGGCGCCGGTGACGACGATGCTCATGTCACTACCCCTTGGCGGTTGGAAGCAGCCAGCATGGCACCCGTCCCGGACGCCGTAGAAGGGACGCGGGGCGGAACGGCGGGCGTGGGCCGGTATCCAGGGCGCCGGCGGGGCGGCCGGCAGGCCGGTGGCCTCGCCCGGAGCGGCCGCGCGGCAAGCCGGAAACGCGAGCGGGTGCCCGTATGGGGTGCCGGAAACGCCGGCGGGTGCCCGTACGGGGACGCCATAAGACGTTCCCGTACGGGCACCCGCGGACGATCCGGTGGATCCTCAGGGCCTCCCCGTGCGGCGGCCGGCCCGGGAAACCGCTGCCGGTTTCCGCCGTGGAGCGACCGTCAGCCGACGACCGTCCAGGTGTCGCTGCCGGTCAGCAGGGCGGCGAGGTCGCCCTTGCCCTTCTGCTCGATGGCGTCGTCGAGCTGGTCGGACATCAGGGTGTCGTAGACCGGCCGGCCGACGCTGCGGAGGACCCCGATGGGGGTGTGGTGCAGGGTGTCGGCGTCGGCGAGCCGGGAGAGGGCGAAGGCCGTGGTGGGCGAGGGGTTGTGCGCGTCGTGCACCAGCACGCCGCCCGTGCCCTCCTCCCGTACGTCGATGACCTTGAGGTCGCCGGTGGCCGGGTCGCGGACCACGCCCTTGGAGCCGAAGCCGTCCGGGGCCAGGGCGCCGAAGCGGATCGGCTGCCCGTGCTCCAGGCGGATGACGGCCTCCTCGGCCTGGTCCTTGTCCTTGAGGGCCTCGAAGGCGCCGTCGTTGAAGATGTTGCAGTTCTGGTAGATCTCCACCAGCGCCGTACCGGGATGGGCGGCGGCCTCGCGCAGCACCGAGGTGAGGTGCTTGCGGTCGGAGTCGACGGTGCGGGCGACGAAGGACGCCTCGGCGCCGAGGGCCAGCGAGACCGGGTTGAACGGGGCGTCCAGCGAACCCATGGGCGTCGACTTGGTGATCTTGCCGACCTCGGAGGTGGGGCTGTACTGGCCCTTCGTCAGACCGTAGATCCGGTTGTTGAACAGCAGGATCTTGAGGTTGACGTTGCGCCGCAGGGCGTGGATGAGGTGGTTGCCGCCGATGGAGAGCGCGTCGCCGTCGCCGGTGA
This sequence comes from Streptomyces sp. MCA2, assembly GCF_023544705.1. Classification (NCBI taxonomy): domain Bacteria; kingdom Bacillati; phylum Actinomycetota; class Actinomycetes; order Kitasatosporales; family Streptomycetaceae; genus Streptomyces; species Streptomyces sp. MCA2. The sequence continues at coordinate 89,990 of NZ_JAMJFM010000010.1, read as the reverse complement.
CGACCCATACGGACAGATCGCGCCGGGAGGACGCCAGGCCGGTGGCGATGGCGGGCGCGCGGCCGTGGATGGAGTGCATCCCGTAGGTGTTCATGTAGTACGGGAAGCGGGAGGAGCAGCCGATGCCGGAGACGAAGACGATGTTCTCCTTGGCCAGGCCGAGCTCGGGCATGAAGCCCTGTACGGCGGCAAGGACGGCGTAGTCACCGCAGCCGGGGCACCAGCGCACTTCCTGGTCGGACTTGAAGTCCTTCATGGATTGCTTGGCGTCGGCCTTGGGCACCAGGGAGAGCGCCTCGATCTGCGAGGACCCCTCCGCGATCGTCTCAGTCATTGATGGCCTCCTTAAAGACCTCCGCAAGCTGCTCGGCCTTGAACGGCATTCCGCTGACCTGGGTGTGCGAGCGCGCGTCGACGAGGTACTTGGCGCGCAGCAGAGTGGCGAGCTGTCCGAGGTTCATCTCCGGCACGATCACCTTGTCGTAACGCGCCAGGACCTCGCCGAGATTCCGCGGGAAGGGGTTGAGGTGCCGCAGATGCGCCTGGGCGATGCGCTCCCCGGCGCCCCGCACCCGCCGTACCGCCGCGGTGATCGGCCCGTAGGTCGACCCCCAGCCCAGTACGAGGGTCCCGGCGCCCCGGCCGCTGTCGTCGGCGGGGTCGTCGACCTCGAGGTCGGGGACGTCGACGCCGTCGACCTTCGCCTGGCGGGTGCGCACCATGAAGTCGTGGTTGGCCGGGTCGTAGGAGATATTGCCCGTGCCGTCCTGCTTCTCGATGCCGCCGATACGGTGCTCCAGGCCCGGCGTGCCCGGCACCGCCCAGGGCCGGGCCAGCGTCTGCTCATCACGCTTGTACGGCCAGAACACCTCGGTGCCGTCCGCCTGCTGATGGTTGGGGCCCGAGGCGAACTGGACCCGCAGATCCGGCAGTTCGTTGACATCGGGGATCCGCCACGGCTCCGAACCGTTGGCCAGATAGCCGTCGGAGAGCAGGAAGACCGGGGTGCGGTAGGCCAGCGCGATCCGGGCCGCCTCCAGCGCCGCATCGAAGCAGTCCGCGGGCGTCTTCGGCGCCACGATCGGCACCGGCGCCTCACCGTTGCGCCCGTACATCGCCTGGAGCAGATCCGCCTGCTCGGTCTTCGTCGGCAGTCCCGTCGACGGCCCGCCGCGCTGGATGTCCACGATCAGCAGCGGCAGTTCCAGACTGACCGCCAGACCGATCGTCTCCGACTTCAGCGCCACACCGGGCCCCGAGGTGGTCGTCACCGCCAGCGCACCGCCGAACGCGGCACCCAGCGCCGCACCGATCCCGGCGATCTCGTCCTCCGCCTGGAACGTGCGCACGCCGAAGTTCTTGTGCTTGGACAGTTCGTGCAGGATGTCGGAGGCCGGGGTGATCGGGTAGGAGCCCAGGTACAGCGGCAGATCCGCTTGCCGGCCCGCCGCGATCAGGCCGTAGGACAGCGCGAGGTTCCCGGAGATATTGCGGTAGGTGCCGGTCGGGAAGGCCTTCGTCGCCGGTGCGACCTCGTAGGAGACGGCGAAATCCTCCGTCGTCTCACCGAAGTTCCACCCCGCCCGGAAGGCCGTGACATTCGCCTCCGCGATCTCCGGCTTCTTCGCGAACTTCGTCCGCAGGAACTTCTCGGTGCCCTCGGTCGGCCGGTGGTACATCCACGACAGCAGACCCAGCGCGAACATGTTCTTGCTGCGCTCGGCCTCCTTGCGGGAGAGCCCGAACTCCTTGAGCGCCTCGATCGTCAGCGTGGTCAGCGGCACCGGATGGACGTTGTAGGCCTCCAGCGACCCGTCCTCCAGCGGACTGGTCGCATAGCCCACCTTCGCCATCGGGCGCTTGGTGAACTCATCCGTGTTCACGATGATGTCCGCGCCCCGCGGCACATCCGCGAGATTCGCCTTCAGCGCGGCCGGGTTCATCGCCACCAGCACATTCGGCGCGTCGCCGGGCGTGAGGATGTCATGGTCGGCGAAGTGCAGCTGGAAGCTGGAGACGCCCGGCAGGGTTCCGGCGGGGGCGCGGATCTCGGCGGGGAAATTCGGCAGCGTCGACAGGTCGTTGCCGAACGACGCGGTCTCGGACGTGAACCGGTCGCCGGTGAGCTGCATACCGTCACCGGAGTCGCCGGCGAACCGGATGATCACACGGTCAAGGCGTCGGACTTCCTTGCCTTCACCGGAAGCGCGCTGCTCCCCGACAAGCGCTGCGTCGGTCTGCTCGGCTGGGCTACTGACCTGGCTGGTCACTGCTTCGGACCTCCCTCGAGGGGTGCGGCGTCCCCGCCCGGAGGCAGGGCTCGGGACGTGTCATACCGACCGGTTGTCCCATAACCATCGTACGTGGGTAAGGGTGGCCTTCCCTGGATAGTTCGCATGCTGGACGTCAACCCGAGACACCGATCTGGTGTGTTTTGTCATGAAATCATCGCCCCCGTGACCCCCTCTTCATGACGCTCCGGACTCGTCCCTTGGTTCTACGACCAAAGTCCTGGACCTCGGTGGAAAACACCTCGGGCCACCCATCTGACAGAGTGTCAGGTGGTCAGGAGTTCAGATAGGTGAGGACTGCCAGCACCCTGCGGTGATCCCCGTCACTCTGCGACAGGCCCAGTTTCAGGAAGATATTGCTGACGTGCTTCTCGACCGCGCCGTCGCTGACCACCAGCTGCCGGGCGACCGCGGAGTTCGTCCGGCCCTCGGCCATCAGGCCCAGCACCTCCCGCTCCCGCGGCGTCAGATTCGCCAGCACATCCTGCTTACGGCTGCGGCCCAGCAGCTGCGCCACCACCTCCGGGTCCAGCGCGGTCCCGCCCCCGGCGACCCGGACCACCGCGTCGACGAACTCCCGCACCTCGGCCACCCGGTCCTTGAGCAGATAGCCGATGCCCCGGCTCGACCCGGCCAGCAGCTCCGTCGCGTACTGCTCCTCGACGTACTGCGACAGCACCAGCACCCCGAGGCCGGGGTGGTCCCGGCGCAGCCGGATCGCGGCCCGCACCCCTTCGTCGGTGTGCGTCGGCGGCATCCGTACGTCCGCCACCACCACATCCGGCAGGGCCCCCTCGTCCGCCAGCTCCCCGATCGTCTTGATCAGCGCCTCGGCGTCCCCCACGCCTGCCACGACCTCGTGCCCCCGGTCGGTGAGCAGCCGGGTCAGGCCCTCCCGGAGCAGCACCGAGTCCTCGGCGATGACCACCCGCACCTTGTCCTCCACGGCTCAGATTCCCCCATGCCTCATCGCATCCCGCCCCTACCGGCCTCCAGCATCCCAGCATCCGGACGGCGGCGCGGCGGATGAGGGGGATCGGGGGACGAGGAAGGGTGGGGGAGAGGGAAGGCGAGGGGGAAGACGAGGGGAGAGGCGCCCGGCGGCTTCGCGGTCACCCGCGCCACGGCAGCTCGGCGGTGATGCGGGTCGGGCCGCCGACCGGGGAGTCCACCAGCAGCAGGCCGTCGACGGCATCGAGCCGTTCGGCGAGACCGGCCAGGCCGGAGCCCGCTTCGGTGTGCGCGCCGCCCCGGCCGTTGTCGGAGACCAGCACCATGACCCGGTCCGCGGTGCGCCAGACGTCCAGCGTCGCGCTGGTGGCCCGGGCATGCCGGGAGACGTTCTGGAGCAGCTCGGAGGCGGTGAAGTACGCGATGCCCTCGATGGCCGCGGCCGGCCGGTGGTCCAGGTCCACGGTCACGGTCACCGGAACCGTGCACCGCGCGGACAGTGCGGACAGCGCGGGACCCAGACCCCGGTCGGTGAGGATCGCCGGGTGGATGCCGCGGGCCAGATCCCGCAGCTCCTGGAGCGCGATCTTCACCTCGCCGTGTGCCTCGTCCACCATCTTCGCGGCGGCCTCCGGATCCTCCGCCAGCTTCTCCCTGGCCAGCCCCAGGTCCATGGCGAGCGAGACCAGCCGGGCCTGAGCGCCGTCGTGCAGATCGCGCTCGATGCGGCGCAGATCGGCCGCCGCGGTGTCCACCACCACCCCGCGGTCCGACTCCAGCTGCGAGACCCGGGTGGCGAGGAGGGAGGGCCCCAGCAGCCCGTGGACCATGACCCGGTCCAGCTGGGTCAGACCGTGGATCACCCACGGCCCGGCCAGCACCAGCAGCAGCCCGGCCCCGCTGGTGACCACGATGTCCGCCGGGGCGTCGAGATAGAGGCCGTTGCCGTGGCCGTCACCCCACATCTGGATGCCCGGCTGGTCGAGGTACGCGGGGAAGGTCCACCGCCACAGGGGGTAGGCCAGCAGTCCCCAGCCGAGGGTCCAGAACGTCACCGAGAAGATGAAGGAGAAGAGCGCCCACGGGAAGTGCAGCAGGGAGTAGAGAAGGTGCCGCCAGGACGCCCCGCTCTTCAGCACCGCCCCGACCCACCCCATCAGGCTCGGCTTGGACGGACGGACGGGCTCCGGATCGGCGACGTCCAGCCCCAGCAGCGCGCGGGCCCGTAGGCGCTCCAGACCGCCCAGCGCACGACTGCCGGCCAGACCGCCCGCCAGCACCGGGATGCCCAGGAACGTGACCAGCAGGCCGGCGCCCAGCGCGATCACCACGATCGCGTAGGTGAACATCACGATGGACATCGGGAGGCTGAGGAGGAGGTACAGGAACTCCCGCCAGGTGCGCCCGGAGAACGGGGCGCGCAGCCCCACGGGCACACGGGAGCCGCGGGGAGGGGGTGCGTATGCGGTGTCCATCGTCTCGTCGTCCGTTTCTGCCGGATGCGGCCCATGGGTACGGCCCATGGATACGGCCCATGGATACGGCCACGGGTGCGGCCATGGATGCGGCCCAGGTCTCTGTCGGATCCGCTGCCCGAACTGCCAGGCCGTGCGGCTTCTTCCGCTCCGACAAGGGTCCGCGCCCGGCGCCCTCCGCACCATGAGGGTCTTCGCAGTCTTCGCCTGGGGTTTTCCCCACCCCCGGGCCGGTGGCCGGCACCACCCCCGCCTCCCCGGCCCAGGCCGCCCGGCCGGACACGCGGCCGGCCGGACACGCGGCCGGCCGGACACCCGCCCGGGCGGACGACCCGTCAGCGGCCCTTGGCCCCCGCCTTTGTCCCCGCCCCCGTCCCCGCCCTTGATCCCGTCCCCGTCCCCGTCCGCGACTCCGCCCGCGCCCGCCACGGCACCTCCGCCGTCACCCGCGTGGGCCCGCCCACCGGAGAATCCAGCACGAACAGGCCGTCCACCGACCCCAGCCGCTCGGCGAGCCCGGCCATCCCGCTGCCGCCGTCCAGCCGCGCCCCGCCCCGCCCGTCATCCGTCACCTGGATCAGCAGCCGGCCCTTCGCCCGCCACACCTCGACGGACGCCTGTCGCGCCGCGCTGTGCTTGGAGATGTTCTGAAGCAGCTCGGACACCGTGAAATAGACGATGCCCTCGATGGCGGGCGCCGGCCGCTCGTCCAGGTCCACGGCAGTGGTGGCGGGCACCGTGCAGCGCCCGGCCAGCGAAGCCAGGGCAGGCCCCAGCCCGCGGTCGGTGAGGATCGCCGGATGGATGCCCCGGGCCAGATCCCGCAGCTCCTGAAGCGCCAGCTTCACCTCGCCGTGCGCCTCGTCCACCATGGCCGCCACGCTTTCGTCGGTCCGGCCCTCCAGCAGCTTCTCCTTCGCCAGGCCGAGCCCCATGGCGAGCGCCACGAGCCGGGCCTGTGCGCCGTCGTGCAGATCCCGTTCGATGCGCCGCAGGTCGGCCGCCGCCGTGTCGGTGACCGTCACCCGGTCCGACTCCAGCTCGGCGATCCGCCGCTCCAGTTCGTCGGACGGCGAGAGCAGGCCGCGCACCATCGCCCGGTCCACGTTGGACAGCCAGCGCGCCACCCACGGCAGCGCCGGCCACGCCGCGAACAGCGAGGCGACGACGACCGTGAACGTGAGGACGACCCACGGCAGCCGGATGGACGCGAACAACGCATGCCGCCAGGCGACCGGATCCTTCAGACAGGCCCACACCCGGGGCAGGAACCCTTCCTCCCGGGCCCGCAGCGGACTCGGTTCCGGTATCCGCACCCCGAGCAGCGCCCGCGCCCGCGCCCGTTCCAGCCGCCCGTAGACCCGGCACGCCCCCAGGCCGCTCGCCAGCAGCGGCAGCCCGATCACGGTGACGGCCAGCCCGGCCCCGAGCGCCAGCCAGATCACCAGGACCAGGAACCCGGTGATGCCCAACGGGAGATTGGACAGCAGGTACGCGATCTCCCGCCACGTCCTGCCGCTGAGCGGCCCTCGGGGAGGCGGCAATGAGACGCCGTCAGCGGCGTCATCAGCGGCATCAGCTGCACTGGGTCGGGAACTTTCCGTCATGCGCCCAGCCTGCCCGGCCGCCGCTCCGTGTGCCATGGGGTGGCTGGGGTGGTGGGGGTGGGGTTTTCCCCACCATCCGCTGTCGTTTGCCCCACCCTCCGCCGTCGGCCGTGCTGGACACCGCGTCGGAGGCGGGCCGTATCGTGTCGCGAGAGGCAACGGGAAGGGGGGAGCGGGCCGTGGAGTGTGCCGGTTGCGTGGGGTGGCCGTTCATCGCCGGCAGGACGGCCGACGGTCCGCGGGCCCCCGGAGCACGTACAACTGGCAGCAACGCAGGGGCCGCGTCGGCATGGTGAGTGTGAGTTCGGGGATGGATCCGGGGGCCGCGTCGCGCACCGCCCTCGGCCGGGTGACCCTCGTGGGCGAGCGGCGGCGGGTCGAGCTCGTGCTCCCCGCGCAGGAACCCCTCGGTGTGCTGCTGCCCGACATTCTGCGGCTGTTCGGCGCCCGGCCCGGTGAAGGGCCGTCGCCGCGGCGGCTGGTGACCGCGGACGGGTCGGTGCTGTCGCAGGACGACTCGCTGGCTTCGGCGCAGGTGCCCGACGGCTCGGTGCTGCGCCTCGTACGGGAGCACGAGGCGTCGGCGGCGCCGGTCGCGCACGACCCCATGGATGAGGCCGTCGACGATCTGGACCTGCGCACCCGGCGCTGGGACGAGCGGAGCCGGACGTGGACGGCCGGTGCGGCGAGCGTGCTGTTGGCGCTGGTCGCCGGGGCCGCGGCGGCCAGTTGGTACGGGGCGGGCCCGGCCGCGCTCTGGCTCGGTGTCGCCGGTGTGCTCGCCGCGGCCGTGGGAGCTGCCGGCGCACGGCTCGGACGGCGTTCGCTGGGCACCACACTGCTCGTTGCGGGCGGCGCGCTCGGCGCGTTCGCCTCCTGGCAGGCCGCCTCGACCGACACGGTGCGGCTGGCGGCCGTGGGACTGACCGTCGCGGCCGCGCTCGCTCTGCTCGGGGTCTGCACGGAGCTGGGCCGCGGTGGACTCGTCGGCGCGGCGACGGTCGCGCTCGCGGTGGGAGCCTGGGAGGCCGGGCTGGCGCTGACCGACGCGGCCGGTACGGGAGTCGCGCTCGGTGTGCTGTCGGTGCTGGTGCTGGGCCGGCTGCCCCGACTGGCCTTGACGGCGGCCGGGTTGACCCGGCTCGACGACCAGCGGTCCGGCGGCACTCCGGTGAGCCGTCACCAGGTGGTGACGGCCCTCGGCGCCACTCATCGCGGTCTCGCGCCGGCCACCGTCGCCATGGCGGTGTCCGCGGGCGCGGCGGGCATGCTGGCCGCCGGCCGCGGTGACGGCTGGTCGGTCGCTGCCGCGGCCCTGCTGTGCGTGGTGACGCTTTCGCGCGCACGCGCCTATCCCCTGACGGCCGAGGTCGTCGCCCTGTTGGCGGCCGGTACGGCCGTGGGGGTGTGTCTGGCGCTGCGGTGGGCGGCGGGCGCGGGGGACCCCTCGGGCGCGCTCGCCGCGCTGTGCGTGCTGGCGGTGCTTCCGCTGGTGGTGCTCGCGGTACGGGTGCCCGAGCACGTTCAGGTCAGGCTGCGCCGGCTGATGAACCTCGTCGAGTCGGTCAGCGTGGTGGCGCTGATCCCGGTCGCCCTCGGGGCGTTCGGGGTCTACAGCCGGCTGCTGCACACGCTCTGAACCGGAAAGGCGGCCGCGGGATCATGTCGGCAGAGGGATCAGCAGATGGATCAAAAGGATCGAGCGGGCCAGGTGGACCGGTGCAACCAGGTGGACCGGTACAAGGGGACTGGCAGCACGATCTGCTGCGCGAGCTCGGCGGCGCGGCGATGACGCCGGGAACGTCCGTGGGGTCGGACGGCCCGGCGGGCGGTGTAGAGGGCGGCCCGGCCACGCCCGGCTCCGCGGACGCGCCTGGGGGAGCCGCGGGCATCCCTGTGGAAGCCACGCCCGCGTCTGTGGAAGCCACGCTCCCTCCCGTGGACCTCACGTCCGCGCCCGCGGAAGCGTCCGTGTGGGACACGCCGGTGCCGACGAGGGTGCAGCCGGCCGTGCCGGATACGGCGGCCGCGCCCGTAGGAACCGCCCCGGCTTCCGCGTACTCCGCGCACTCCGCCACGTTGGGCCACAGCGGTGTGGCGTACCCATCGGGCCACAGTGGCGCGGTGTACCCGCCGGGACCTGGTGGCGCGGTGTATCCGCCCGGACCCGGCGGTGCGGTGTACCCGCCGGCGCCCTCCGCTCCGCCGCAGACACCGGACCCCGCTGCCCTACGGGCCGGCGCTCCGGGCGCCCCTGCCGCCCCCGGACCCATGCCCGCTTCCGGGCCCATGCCCGCCGCGGGCCCGCCGCCGCCCGCTTCCGGCCCCATGCCCGCTGCCGCTCCGACGCCACAGCCCGTACCGGAACCGGCCCCTACGCCGGCCACACCGGCCACCCACGTCGCGTCGGCTTCGCAGGCCACACCGGCCGCCCACGTCGCGTCGACTTCGCACGCCACACCGGCCGCCCACATCGCGTCGGCGCCCCACGCCCCACAGGCGCCCCACCCCACGCCGCCCCCGTCCACCGCTGCGGTCCCTTCCGCTCGCGTGCACACGCCCACCCCCGTACGCCGGTCCGGTCCCACCCCCGTCTCGGTACCGCTGATGCCGCCCGAGCTGGACGCGCTGCGGTCCAAGCCGCGGCACGGGGAGTCCGTCGCCCAGCGCGCGGGGCGGGCCGTCCGGCGGGCGATCGCGTCCTCGCCCGCGGCGGAGACCGCCTCCGTCACGCAGACCGCGTACGCCATCCAGCAGCCGGTGACCACAGGCCGGCAGATCTCCGTGTCGAGCATCCGGGGCGGCGCGGGCAAGTCCACCGTCGCCGCGCTGCTGGCCCTCACCTACGCGCACTACCGCGCCGATCCGGTGCTGGCGATCGAGGCCGATCCGGCGCTCGGCACGCTGCCGCACCGGCTGGGTGCGCGGGAGGTGCGCTGGTCGGGCACGGACCTGGCGCAGATCGTGGATCCGTCGATGCTGATCACGGACCTCACGGGCTATCTGATTCCGTTCCCCGGTGGCGGCTGGCTGCTGCCCGGCAGCCAGGGCGCCATCGGGACGCGGCTGGACATCGACACCTACCGGGTGGTGATGACCTCACTGCGCCGGTACTTCGCGACCACCGTCGTGGACTGCGAGACGCTGCCCGCCGAGGTGGCGCGTACCGCGCTGGTGACGACACAGGCGCGGGTGCTGGTCTCCCCGGCGACCCCGGAGGGAGTGGCGGCCACCCGCTCGGTACTGGACTGGGTCGGTGGGCTCCACCCCGGAATGCTGCCGACGACGGTGGTGGTCCTCAGCCATGTGTCACCCGATTCCGGACTGGACCTGCGCAAGGCCACCGAGCATCTGGGCATCGGCGGCGCGACGGTCCTGCCGCTTCCGTACGACCGCCATCTCGCGGCCGGCGGCGCGATCCGTACGGAGCTGCTCGGCGAGCGGACGTTGCAGGCGGCGGCGAGGATCGCGGCCGAGGCGATGAACCGGGCGGTCTCCCGCGGGCCGGGCCGGCAGCGTACGGGCGGTGCGCCCCGGTGACCGTCCGCAGGGTGCGCGCGTGCCCGTGCCACCGCCCGTGCCACCCACCCCGTGCGTCCGGTCCGTGAGACACCTGCTGAGACAAACGGCCCCGCCGTCCACGCTCCCGGCCGCCCAGGTAGGCCTAAGTAGGGACAAGCTCACCATCGGCGACGATGCGGCTTCTCAGGGCGGTCGGGCCAGGGCCTAGACTCCCATCCGTACAGATCGTCGAAGTCGTTGAACAAGCGCAGTCAGGGAGCGAGGGGCGGACGTGCCGGACGCGACCGTACGCACCACTGTCGCCGCGGACTATTTCCAGGGCTACTCGGTCGTCGGGATCATCGCCGTGATCGGCGTGCTCTTCGTCGCGGTGGCCTTCGGGGCCGGGCGGCTGCTGCGGCCTGTCGTGCCGACGCCCGAGAAGCTGCTGACGTATGAGTGCGGCGTGGACCCGGTCGGCGAGGGCTGGGCGCACACCCAGGTCCGCTATTACGTGTACGCCTTCCTCTACGTCATCTTCGCCGTCGACTCGATCTTCCTTTTCCCTTGGGCGACGATCTTCGCCGCACCCGGTTTCGGCGGTGTGACGCTCGTGGAGATGTTCATCTTCCTGGGCTTCCTCACCATCGGCCTGCTCTACGCATGGAAGAAGGGCGTCCTGGAATGGACGTGACCCCCGCTCGGCACACCTCCGCGGCCACGCCCGAGGACGCCGCCCCGCAGTACCTGCCGGAACCGCGGCGCCTGGGGACCCTGTCCCGGCTCGCGCCCGAACCGATGAAGGTGGTCCTCAACTGGGGCCGCCGCTACAGCCTGTGGGTCTTCAACTTCGGCCTCGCCTGCTGCGCCATCGAGTTCATCGCCGCGTCCATGGCGCGGCACGACTTCATCCGGCTCGGCGTGATCCCCTTCGCGCCCGGTCCCCGCCAGGCCGACCTGATGGTCGTCTCCGGCACGGTCACCGACAAGATGGCGCCCGCGGTCAAGCGGCTCTACGAGCAGATGCCCGAGCCGAAGTACGTCATCTCCTTCGGGGCCTGCTCCAACTGCGGCGGCCCCTACTGGGATTCGTACTCGGTCACCAAGGGCGTCGACCAGATCATCCCGGTGGACGTGTACGTCCCCGGCTGCCCGCCGCGTCCGGAGGCGCTGCTCCAGGGCATCCTCAAGCTCCAGGAGAAGATCGCGCGCGAGTCGCTGGGGGAGCGGTACGCGAAGGGCGGCGCGGCCCGGCCGTCCGCGGCCGCGCTGCGCAGCGGGCTGGTCCCGCCGCCCGCGCCCAAGACGGCGGATGCGCCCGAGGCGGCGGACGCCTCGAAGGCGCCGGGGGAGGAGCCCCGATGAGCGAGCAGCCGGAGCAGCAGGCGGAGACCCCCGCGCCACAGTCCGAGCAGCCGGAACAGCCCGAGCAGCCCGTCGCCGAGCCCGTTGTCGGCTGGCTGCCGCGGCCCGCGAGCGAGATCTTCGGTACGGGGTCCACGGCGGAGCTGGCGTACGACGCCCTGACCGTCGACGTCCCCGCGGACGGCTGGCTCACCGCGCTGACGGCCGCCCGCGACGACCTGGGCTGCACCTACTTCGACTGGCTGAGCGCCGTCGACGAGCCCGGCACCGGCTTCCTGGTCTGTGCCCACCTCGCCGACGTGGCACGGCCCGGCACCGTCCACCGGCTGATCGTGCGGACGACCGTGCCGCACGAGACGGCCGTGCTGCCCACCGCCGTGGGCGTCTACGCGGGCGCGGGCTGGCACGAGCGGGAGACCCACGAGATGTTCGGCGTGGACTTCACCGGCCATCCGCACCTCGTACCGCTGCTGCTCCCGGACGGCTTCGAGGGGCACCCGCTGCGCAAGGACTTCGTGCTGGCGGCGCGGGTCGCCAAGGCGTGGCCGGGGGCCAAGGAACCAGGGGAGTCCGAGCACGGCGGGCCCAAGCGCCGCCAGATGCTGCCCCCCGGCGTCCCGGACCCGAACGAATGGGGCCCGCTGAAGGGCCAGCTGCCGCCGGCGCCCGCACGCCCGGCGCGGGGTGCGCGTGCGGCAGGTGGTGCACGCGCGGCCGGTGGTGCCGGTGCGGCCGCCGGTGAGCGTCCGGCGCGGCGTACGCGGACCGCGGGCGCGGGCTCGGCCGGCCAGCAGGCGGCGGAGACGACCGGGACCCCCGCGGCGGAGACTCCCGCGGCCGAGGCACGTCCCGAGCGGGCGGAGCGCCCGGCCCGGCGTACGCGGTCGGCGAGCGAGGGTTCGGCCGGACAGCGGCGCGCGGCGGAGGCGTCCGCGACCGAGGAGACTCCTGAGGCGGCCTCGCCCAAGGGGACCGCTGAGGCGCCCTCCCCGAAGGAGGTCCCGGCGACGGAGACCCCGTCCAAGGAAGCCCCGGCGACGGAAACCCCGGCAGCCCCCGCGAAGGAGGCGGCCCCGCGCTCCTCGGACGCGCCCTGGCACCACGCCCGTCCCGCCTTCGACGAGCCGGAGCAGCCGGACAGCAAGGCAGCGCCGGAGGAGACCAAGGCAGCGCCCGGGAAGAAGGCCGAGCAGGAGCCCACGGCCGAGCAGGAGCCCACGGCCGCACCGGAACCCGCCCCCGAGCCGAAACCGGACGCCGCCCCGGACCCCGCCCCCGGGCCTGAGCAGGACACCCCCCAAGACCCGGCAGGAGGCGACACCCCGTGAGCGACGCTTTCGACATCGCGCTGCGCCTCGTCGCCGTCTTCGTCGTCTTCCTGGTCTTCCCCCTGGTCATCGGGCAGACCGAGCACAAGGTCATGGCCCATATGCAGGGCCGGCTGGGCCCGATGTACGCGGGTGGGTTCCACGGCTGGGCACAGCTCGTCGCCGACGGTGTGAAGTTCGCGCAGAAGGAGGACATCGTTCCGGCCGGCGCCGACCGGCGGATCTTCCAGCTCGCGCCCGCCGTCGCGCTGCTGCCGTACCTCCTGGTCCTGGTCGCCATCCCGATAGGCCCGCACAACGCCGTGGGACAGGCCCTGGACGCGGGCATCTTCTTCGTCCTCGCCGTCATGGGCGTCGGCGTGCTCGGCTCGCTGATGGCGGGCTGGGCCTCGGCCAACAAGTTCTCGCTGCTCGGCGGTCTGCGGACGGCCGCGCAGCTGCTCGCGTACGAGCTGCCGATGCTGCTCGCGGCGGCCTCCGTCGCGATGGCGGCCGGCACGCTCTCGCTGCCGGGCATCATCGAGGCCTTCCACTGGTGGTGGGTGCCGTGGCAGATCGTCGGCGGCGTGGTCTTCTTCACCGCGGGGCTCGCCGAGCTGCAACGGCCGCCGTTCGACATGCCGGTCGCCGACTCGGAGATCATCTTCGGTGCGTACACCGAGTACACCGGACTGCGCTTCGCGCTCTTCCTGCTCGCCGAGTACGCCGGCATCGTCGTCCTCTGCGCCCTGACCTCCGTCCTCTTCCTCGGCGGCTGGCACGGCCCGTTCGGCGGCGACGGCCTGGGCTGGCTGTGGACGCTGGTGAAGACCGTGATCCTCGCCTTCGTCGTCATCTGGCTGCGGGTGACCTACCCGCGGCTGCGTGAGGACCAGCTGCAAAAGCTCGCCTGGACGGTCCTCATCCCGCTCGCCCTCGCCCAGATCGCCCTCACCGGCGTCGTCAAGGTGGTGATCTCGTCGTGAGCTTCCCCGGTTCCGGTCTCGCCAAGGGGCTGGCCGTCACCCTCCGGACGATGACGAAACGATCGGTCACCGCGCAGTACCCGGACGTCCAGCCCGACCTCCCGCCGCGTAGCCGTGGCGTCATCGGGCTGTTCGAGGAGAACTGCACGGTCTGCATGCTGTGCGCCCGCGAGTGCCCCGACTGGTGCATCTACATCGACTCCCACAAGGAGACGGTGCCGCCGGCCGCCCCCGGAGGCCGGGAGCGCAGCCGCAATGTGCTGGACCGCTTCGCGATCGACTTCGCGCTGTGCATGTACTGCGGTATCTGCATCGAGGTCTGCCCCTTCGACGCGCTCTTCTGGTCACCGGAGTTCGAGTACGCCGAGACGGACATCCACGAGCTGACGCACGAGCGCGACAAGCTCCGCGAGTGGATGTGGACGGTGCCCGAACCGCCGGCGCTCGACCCGGCGGCCGAGGAGCCCAAGGAACTCGCCGCCGCCCGCAAGGCGGCGGACAAGCTCGCCGCCCAGCAGCAGGCCGAAGCCGAAGCGGCCCAGGCTGAGGCCCAGGCGCCGGAGCAGGAAACAGCGGACCAGGACCGACCGGACACCCCAGGGGAGGGAACGTGACGCTCGCCGCCACCGCAGCCGGCCATGGCTTCCTGTCGACCTCCGGTGTCGAGATCGCCTTCGTCCTCGTCGGTATCGCCACCCTCGGCGCGGCCGTCATCACCGTCACCACCCGGCAGATGGTGCACGCCGCCCTCTGGCTGGTCGTCGCCCTCGGCGGGATCGCCGTCGAATATCTCCTGCTCACGGCGGAGTTCATCGCCTGGGTGCAGGTGCTGATCTACGTCGGGTCCGTCGTCGTCCTGCTGCTCTTCGGGCTGATGCTCACCAAGGCGCCCATCGGCCGCTCCCCGGACGCCGATTCGGGCAACCGCTGGGCCGCGCTGGCCGTGGCCCTCGCCTCGGCCGCCGCCCTGGTCTGGGTCGTCGTGGACGCGTTCCGCGCCACCTGGATCAACCTCGACGGGCCCGCCCAGGGCTCCACCGAGGTCTCCGGGCGCAGCCTCTTCCAGTACTGGGTGCTGCCCTTCGAGGGGCTGTCCGTACTGCTGCTGGCCGCGCTCGTCGGGGCGATCGTGCTGTCCCGCAGGTCGGGGGAGGGCAGGGCCGCGGCTGCGGACCTCAAGAACGGTGCCTTCCGCACTCCCGCCGCCCCCGCCCCCGCCCCGCGAGAGGAGCAGCGCTGATGCATCTCGGCTACCCGGCCGTCCTCGCCGTCCTGCTCTTCTGCACCGGGCTGTACGGCGTGCTCGCCCGCCGCAACGCGATCCTGGTGCTGATGTCCGTCGAGCTGATGCTCAACGCCGTCAACCTCAACCTCGTCGCCTTCGACGTCTGGCTGCGCGACACCCTGCACACCGGCCAGGCGCTCACCCTCTTCACCATCGCGATCGCCGCCGCCGAGATCGGCATCGGCCTGGCGATCGTGCTGCTCGTCTACCGCAACCGCGGCAGCTCCGACATCGACCGGCTCCGCGATCTCGCCGAGACGACGGGCGCCGCGGACGGGGACCCGCAGCCGGACACCACGGCGGAGGCCGCCGCGTGACGCTCACGACCACCGCTGTTCTCGTTCCCCTCCTGCCCTTCCTCGGGGCCGTCGCCGGTCTCCTCCTGGGACGCCGCGCGCCCGGCTTCGTCCGGCCGCTGGCCGTGCTGCCGACGCTGGCCGCGGCCGCGCTCACCGTGACCGTCGCCATCGGACAGGGCACCGGCCCGGCCACCGACGTCGCCACCCGGCTCACCCCGACCGGCTCGGTCCCCATCGACCTGGCCCTGCACCTCGACGGCTTCGCCGTGCTGATGGCCGTCCTGGTCGGGGTCGTGGCGACCTGTGTGCAGATCTACTCCACCGGCTATCTGCGCGACGATCCCCGCTACCCCTCCTACGCCGCGCTGGTCTCGCTCTTCACCTCCGCGATGCTGCTGGTCGTCTACACCGGCGACCTGATGCTGCTGCTGGTCGGCTGGGAAGTCATGGGCATCTGCTCCTACTTCCTCGTCGGCCACTACTGGGAGACCGAGGCCGCCCGCGCCGCCTCCCTCAAGGCCTTCCTCGTCACCAAGCTCGGCGACGTCCCCTTCCTGTTCGGCATCTTCGCGCTGGCCGCCGACGCCGGGACCTTCCGGATCACCGGCATCCTCGGCTCCGTCGCCAGCGGCGGCCTGGACCACCCGACACTGATCGCGCTGCTGCTGCTGGCCGGTGTCGCGGGCAAGTCGGCGCAGTTCCCGCTGCACACCTGGCTGCCGGACGCGATGGCCGGCCCGACGCCCGTCTCGGCGCTGATCCACGCCGCGACGATGGTGGCGGCCGGTGTCTATCTCGTGGCCCGTCTCCTCCCCGTCTTCGCCGCCTCCGCCGCCGCGCTGGTCGTGCTCGCCGTCATGGCCGCGATCACCATGGTCGGCTCGGGCCTGGCCGCGCTGGCCCAGGACGACATCAAGCGCGTCCTGGCCTATTCGACGGTCGGCCAGCTCGGCTACATGCTCGGCGCCCTTGCCGTCGGCGACCGTGGCGCCGCCGTCTTCCACCTCATCTCGCACGGCGCGTTCAAGGCCCTCCTCTTCCTCGGCGCAGGCGTGATCATCCACGCCGCGGGCACCAACTCGCTGGCCGCCATGTCCCGGATGAGCGGCCTGGCCCGGCGCATCCCGGACGCCTACTGGACGGTCACCATCGCGCTGCTCGCGCTCGCCGCGATCCCGCCGTTCGCCGGCTTCTTCTCCAAGGAAGCCGTCCTGGGCGCCGCCGAACACGCCGCCACCGGTGACGCGCACGGCATCCCCGGCGCGGCCGGCTGGACCGTACTGGTCTCCGGACTGCTCACCGCCCTCCTCACCGCGGCCTACGCCACCCGCCTGTGGCTGCTGGCCTTCAAGGGCAAGGGCGTCGAAGCCGCCGACCACGGCCCGCAGCCGGTCGCCATGAACGCCGTCCTGTGGGTGCTCTTCGTCCCGACCGTCGCGCTGGGTCTTTCCGCCCCCTTCCTGCCCGACTGGTTCGACGGGCGCTCGCTCGCACCGACCCTGACCACCTCCGTCCTGGGCACCGGAATCGCCCTCGTCGGCGGCCTGGTCACCTATGCGGCCTGGCGCCACACCACCGCCCTTGCCGCCCGCACCCCGCTCGGCGCGGTCGTCGCCGCACCGGACGCCACCCCCGCGCTCGCCGAGGAGGTGGCCATCGACACCCACGCCCCGGCCTACGGCGACAACGCCGGCGCCCCGGACCCGGCCGACCCCGGCCGTCTCCTCCTGGGCCCGCTGCACCGCCACGCGGCCGTCGGCTTCCACCTCGACGCGGTCTACTCCGCCCTCTTCGTCCGGCCCGTGCGCGCCGCCGCCACACTCGTCCGCTTCCTCGACCGCGAGGTCGTCGACACCTACGTCCGCGGCGCGGGCACCGCACCCCGCCTGCTGGGCGCCGCGGTCCGCCGCGCCCAGACCGGCAACGTGCAGACCTATCTCGGCGCGCTGCTCGCAGGCTCGCTCGTCCTGGCCATCGCGGCCGTCCTCGTCGCTACGGGCACGGGAGCCTGACCGATGCCGCACACCGCTGGTGCACGCACCCCGCACCCCCGGCCGACACCCCTCGCGGTCGGGCTCGCCGGAGCCGAAACCCTGAGGAGGGCCTGACCCGTGAACCCCACCGCTCTCCAGTACCTCCTCGCGGCGGTCGTCGTCCTCCCCCTGCTGGGCGCGGCCGGTGCCCTGCTCCCGGCGCCCCCCGGTCTCAGGGGCCGCAACCCCGACCAGGCCGTACTGCGCCACGGCGTGACCGCCACCGGCGTCGTGCTCGCCGCGGCCGTCGCGCTGGCCGTCGGCTTCGACCACGCCCATCCGGCCCGTATGCAGGCCACCACCGACATCAGCTGGATCCCGGCGCTGGACATCCGCATCCACCTCGGCGTCGACGGCATCTCGCTCCCCCTTGTCGTGCTGACCGCGCTGCTGACCTTCCTCTGCGCGCTCTACAGCTACTTCCACATGCCAACGGGCCCGTCTCCCAAGGCATTTGTGGCCCTGCTGCTCACCCTGGAGGCCGGCACCCTCGCCACCTTCGCCGTCCTCGACCTGATGCTGTTCTTCCTCGCCTTCGAGATGGTCCTCATCCCGATGTACTTCCTCATCGCCCGCTGGGGCGGTGCGGAAAAGCAGGCGGCGGCGTGGAAGTTCATCCTCTACACGCTGCTCGGCTCCGTCGTGATGCTGCTCGGCCTCCTCCTCATCGGCGTGAAATCAGGCACGTTCGACATGGTGGCACTCGCCACTGACAACGGACCGAAAGCGCAGCTCAGCCACACCGTTCAGCTTCTGGCCGTGCTCGCGATCGGCATCGGACTGGCCGTCAAGTCCCCGATGTGGCCGCTGCACAGCTGGCTGCCCGACGCGCATACCGCCGCCCCCACCGTCGGCTCGGTGCTGCTGGCCGGCGTCCTGCTGAAGATGGGCACCTACGGGTTCGTGCGGATCGCGCTGCCCATCACGCCCGACGGCATGCACACCTTCGCGCCGTACCTCGCCGCGCTGGCCGCCATCGGCATCATCTACGGCTCGCTCGCCTGCCTCGCCCTGGTGCGCAAGGGCGCCAAGGGCGACCTCAAGCGCCTGATCGCCTATAGCTCCGTCGGCCACATGGGCTTCGTCCTGCTCGGCATCGCCAGCATGACCCCCACGGGCGTCAACGGCGCGCTGTTCGCCAACATCGCCCACGGCCTGATCACCGGCCTGCTCTTCTTCCTCGTCGGCGCGCTCAAGGACCGCTACGGCAGCACCGACCTCGACACCCTCGCGGGCAGCACCGGCGCGGCCCTGTACGGCAAGGCCCCCCGCTTCGGCGGTCTGCTCGCCTTCGGGGCGGTCGCCTCGCTGGGCATCCCCGGGCTGGCCGGGTTCTGGGGCGAGATGCTGGCGATGTTCGGCGCCTTCCGGCCGGCCGCCGGCCTCAGCCGCCCCGCCTTCCTGACGTTCATGGTGCTGGCCGGCCTCGGCACCCTGCTGACCGCCGCCTACCTGCTGCTCGTCGTCCGCCGCGTCTGCATGGGCGGCACCCCGGCGGTCGCCGAAGCCGTCCCGGCCGTCGAGGAGGGCACCGCCACGGCGGCCGAAGCGGTCACCGAGGTCCCGGCCGCTCCGTCCCTCGTCATCCCCGACCTCGCGCGCTACGAATACGCGGCCTGGACCCCTCTCGCCGTCCTCACCGTCCTCGCCGGACTGTGGCCCGCGGCCCTCCTCGGCCTCACCGACCCGGCCGTCCAGCAGCTCCTCGGAGGCGGTAAGTGATGAGCACGGTCACCTCTCTGGTCCAGTCCGTCGACTGGCTCGCCCTCGCGCCGCCCACCGTTGCCGCGGCCGTCGCCCTGGTGGTGCTCGTCGCCGACCTCTTCCTCCCGGCGGCCCGCAAGCCGCTGCTGGGGTGGATCGCGACGGCGGGCCTCGCGCTCGCCGCGCTGTCCCTGCTCCCCCTCCTGGGCGAGGACCGCCGCACCTTCTGCCTCCCCGCCCACCCGGACGTGTGCAGTTATGTGGCCGACCCGTTCACCCTGGTCATCCAGTTCCTGGTGCTCGGCGGGGCGCTGCTGACCGCCCTGCTGTCGATCGACACGCTCAAGGACCACGACCTGCCCAGCGGCGAGTACTGGTTCCTGCTGCTCTCCTCGGCCTCCGGCGCGGCCCTGCTGCCCGCCTCCAGGGACCTCGCCACCCTCGTCATCGCCCTCGAAGTCGCCTCGCTGCCCGCCTTCGCGCTGGTCGGACTGCGGCGCGGGGACCGGCTCTCCTCCGAGGCCGCGCTCAAGTTCTTCCTGTCCTCGGTGGCCGCCACCGCCGTGATGCTGCTCGGCGTGAGCTTCCTGTACGCGGCCACCGGCAGCCTGCACCTCTCCCAGGTGGCGCACGCCCTCACCGCCCTCCCCGACCCGCGGCTGGCCACCCTGGCGAGCGCCGGTGTCGCGCTCACCCTCGTCGGCTTCGCCTTCAAGACCGCCGCCGCCCCGTTCCACTTCTGGGTGCCGGACACCTACGTCGGCGCGCCGCTCCCCATCGCCGGCTACCTCTCCGTGGTCGGCAAGGCGGTCGGCTTCTCCGGCCTGATCCTCGTCACGGTCCAGGGCTTCCCCACGTACGCGAACGTCTGGGGCCCGGCACTGGCCGTCCTCGCCGCGCTGACCATGACCGTCGGCAATGTCGCGGCCCTGCGCCAGGACCCCCGCCGTGCGCACAGCGCCGTACGCCTGCTCGCCTGGTCCTCGGTCGGCCAGGCCGGCTACCTCCTGGTCCCGATCGCGGCGGCGGGCTACACCGACGACCCGGCGCACGCCATCGGCTCCACCGTCGCCTACGCCCTGATGTACGCGGCCGTGAACCTCGGCGCCTTCGCCGTCGCCGCCCTGGTGGCCCGTACGCGCCCCGCCAACCGCATCACGGACTACCGGGGCCTGTACCACCAGCGGCCCGTCGTGGCGCTCGCCCTCGGCTTCTTCCTGCTCTGCCTCGCCGGTCTGCCGCCCGGCATCATCGGCCTGTTCGCCAAGGTCACGGTCTTCTCCGTGGCCGTCGACGCGGGCCTGGCCTGGCTCGCGGTGATCATGGCCGTCAATGTCGTGATCGCGCTCTACTACTACCTCCAGTGGACGACGGTCCTCTTCCGGGGAGCCGAGGAAGGTGCCGGGGAAGGGGCCGAGGACACGGAGCGCGCAAAGGCCCCCGAGGCCGCGCAGAAGGGGCAGCCGTCCCGCGCCAGGATCCCGGCGCCGCTCGCCACCGCCATCGCGCTCGCCACCGTGCTCGGCATCGCCCTCTCCGGCGCCCCGCAGCTCGTCCTGCGCTTCGCCTCCGGGACGCTGCTCTAACGGCCGAGTGGCCGGCGCACGCACCCGCCCCCGCCAGCCCCTGCCGGCCCGCACCGGCCGCCGGCCCCACCCGTACGGCATCACGCCCCACCGGGCGCGGCGGTGTGCCCCGCCCGGCCCACCGCGCGTGCACAAGGGAACCAGGCTCGTTCATCTCGCGTTGACCAGTGAGTAAGGGTCCACTGGTCAGTGGAGAAACGCAGCACAGGGTTCCCCTGCCGCACCGCTTGGAGGGCGTACCGTGCACCGCCGGCACAACGGGCTCAGGACCGCCGTACTCCTCGGGGGACTGTCCGCCCTCATCATCGTCATCGGCAGCCTGTTCGGCCGTACGGGCCTGATCATCGCCGTCGTCGTCGCCCTGGGCACCAACGCCTACGCGTACTGGAACAGCGACAAGCTGGCCCTGCGGGCGATGCGCGCCCGCCCGGTCAGCGAGTTCGAGGCGCCCCAGCTCTACCGCATGGTCCGTGAGCTCTCCACCATGGCCCGCCAGCCCATGCCACGCCTGTACATCTCCCCGACCCAGGCGCCCAACGCCTTCGCCACCGGCCGCAACCCCCGCAACGCCGCGGTCTGCTGCACCGACGGCATCCTCCAGCTGCTCGACCAACGCGAGCTGCGCGGCGTCATCGGCCATGAGCTCAGCCATGTCTACAACCGCGACATCCTCATCTCCTCCGTCGCGGGCGCGCTGGCCTCCGTCGTGATGTTCCTCGTCAACTTCGCCTGGCTGATTCCGATAGGCCGTTCCGACGACGACGAGGGCCCCGGCCTCCTGGGCATGCTGCTGATAATGATCCTCGGGCCGGTCGCGGCCGCGCTCATCCAGCTCGCCGTCAGCCGCTCCCGCGAGTACGAGGCGGACGCCTCGGGCGCCCAGCTCACCGGCGACCCGCTGGCCCTGGCCTCCGCCCTGCGCAAGCTCGAAATCGGCACCCAGCAGCTCCCGCTCCCGCCCGAGCCGCGGCTGGAGACCGCCGGCCACATGATGATCGCGAACCCGTTCCGGGCGGGCGGGGGCATGTCCCGGCTGTTCTCCACCCACCCCCCGATGCAGGAACGCATCGCCCGCCTCGAACAGATGGCGGGCCACCGCCCCTGACGCCTCCCGGGAGCGCCCGACCGGTGGCCGTCAGCGCAGGCCCGTCGCATCATGAACGCAACGATTCACCGGTCCCGGGGCGTCTAGCACGGCAGATGCATTCACCGCCGTGCCCGTGGAAGGCTGTTGATCATGAAGTTCATCCTTAACGTCCTCTGGCTGATCCTCAGCGGCCTGTGGCTGGCGCTCGGCTACGTCGTCGCGGGCATCATCTGCTGCATCCTGATCATCACCATCCCGTTCGGCATCGCGTCCTTCCGGATCGCGGGCTACGCCCTGTGGCCCTTCGGCCGTACGACCGTCGTGCGCCACGACGCCGGTGCCGGATCGGCGATCGGCAATGTCATCTGGATCATCTTCGCGGGCTGGTGGCTGGCCCTGGGGCACATCGTCACCGGCCTCGTCCTGTGCGTGACGATCATCGGGATCCCCTTCGGCATCGCCAACTTCAAGATGATCCCGATCTCCCTCATGCCCCTGGGCCGCGACATCGTCCCCACGGACGAGCCCTTCGCCGCCCGCTGACGCCCGGCTCCCGCAGGCCGCCGGCCCCTCGCCCTCGGACCCGTACGAGCCCCCGAGGGGCCGCAAACCACCGGAACCCGACCGGCTCGACCCCCGGCAGGCCGTCGATGAAGCTCCGCACCTCCCCGCGCCGCCGGAGCCCGGTGCCGAGCTGCTCCTGGCCTCCCCCCCGACACACCGGTGGGGCGGCACGCCGAAGCGCGCCGCCCCATCCGTGGCACCGGAAAGCCGGTCCTCTACCGGTAGTTCACGAACTGAAGCGCGAAGTCCAGGTCCTTGCCCTTCAGCAGCTGCTGCACCGTCTGGAGGTCGTCCCGGCTCTTCGAGCTGACACGCAGCTCGTCGCCCTGCACCTGTGCCTTGACGCCCTTGGGGCCCTCGTCACGGATGATCTTGGCGACCTTCTTGGCGTTGTCCTGCGAGATCCCTTCCTCGATCGAGGCGAAGATCTTGTACTCCTTGCCCGAGGCCTGCGGCTCGCCGGCGTCCAGCGCCTTCAGTGAGATCCCGCGCTTGACCAGCTTGGACTGGAAGATGTCGAGCACGGCCTTCACCCGCTCTTCGGCGTTGGCCCGCATCTCGATCTTCTCGCCCGACCACTCGATCGACGCGCCCACGCCCTTGAAGTCGTAGCGCTGCGAGATCTCCTTGGCGGCCTGGTTGAGGGCGTTGTCGACCTCCTGCCGCTCTACCTTCGAGACGATGTCGAAACTGGAGTCGGCCATGTTGAGTTGGCTCCTCGTACGTAGATCCGTCAGGGGCGCGGCCCTTCCCGGGCCGCCTGCCAAGCCTAGCCACCCGTCCAAGATCCAGCGCTCCCGAATCGAGTGGCGAACCACCCCCAGCCATCGGGTATGGTTTACGTCGTTGCCACGGAGCGCCGCCCACAGCGGGTCTCCCGGCAGCAAACCTTGGCGGTGTGCCCGAGCGGCCAAAGGGAGCAGACTGTAAATCTGCCGGCTCAGCCTTCCCAGGTTCGAATCCTGGCGCCGCCACAGGAGTACAAGGGGCCCTTGATCTGCGGAGAACGCAGATCAAGGGCCCCTTGTCGTGCGCTCTCGCCTCGATCGGGCGGTCCCTGCCCGGCCGGGGTGCCGCGGCCGTCCCCCCTTTTCCTCCCCGCATTCAAGATCGTTACGGTGATCACCGGCGGTCGGCTGACGCGTATGCATCAACTTCGCCGGCCGCGGCTTCCGTCCCCCCACTCTTGAAGGAGAAGACTGTGCGATCGCGTGCACGTACCCGGATCCTGACCCTGGCCGGCGCAGTCGCCCTCGCCGGCCTCACCGCCGCACCGGCGGCACACGCCGCCGCCTCGGGGTGCACCCACAACTGGAGTGGCCCGCAGATCTGCATCGCGACCACCGGCGAGAGCGGCTCCACGTACCCCGGCACCATCACCGCCACCTGGACCAACCCGCCCGCGAGCCGCAGCAAGGCGACGGCCTACGTCACCAACTGGTACGCGGGCACCCACAAGATGACCGCCAAGCGTCACGGCGATGAGATCAAAGCCAGCTGGACCCCGCAGGGCAACCCTTTCGCGGACGGAAAGCTCTGCGCCCGCTTCAAGGGCTCCAGCGCCAAGGCGTGCGTCGACCTGATCGACAGGTAACACCCGCCGCCGCATGACTCCCCGCACAGCGGAAGCGGGGAGCCGTCGCGGTTCGCCGGCTCTCCCCGCGCCACGCCAAGTGGCCACCCGTGCGGCGCCCCGGCCTCCATTCCGCCCGTGCGACGCTCCAACTGCCTTGCGCGGTACGCGCGTTGGAGGTCGACCACCGGCCACCGCCAACCGGCCACCCTGCCGCCCACCGCGAAGTCGAAGCGAATGTCCAGCCGCCGAGCAGCGTTCGCCCGCGCCGGCCGGCTCCCCCGGCACCCGGCGGACGCCGCACCCTCAGTGCCCCGCCACCGCCCGCACCGCTTCCTTGACCGGCACCTCCCCGCCGATCAGCTCCAGCGTCCGGCCGATGGTGCCCGGCTCATCGAGCAGCGCCGCCAGGACGGCCGCCACATCGTCCCGGGGCACCTCGCCGCGGCCGGTCGCTTCGGCCAGCGTCACCAGGCCCGTTCCGGGGTCATTGGTCAGCCGGCCCGGCCGCAGGATCGTCCAGTCCAGCCCGGCGCGGGCCCGTACGTCCGCGTCCGCGGCGCCCTTCGCCCGCAGGTACGCGGCGAAGACCGGGTCGGTGCCCTCGGGGGGCTCACGGTCCGCGCCCATGGACGAGACGACGAGGAAACGCCGTACCCCGGCGGCCTCGGCCGCGTCCGCGAAGAGCGCCGTCGCCCCGCGGTCCACCGTGTCCTTGCGTTCGATGCCACTGCCCGGTCCCGCACCCGCCGCGAAGACGGCCGCGTCGACGCCCTCCATGTGCCGGGCGACGTCCTGCACCGACGCCGACTCCAGGTCGCAGACCACCGGCTCGGCTCCCGCGGCCAGCAGATCGCCGGCCTGTTCCGGCCGGCGGATGATGCCCGCGACCTCGTCCCCGCGCCCGGCGAGCAACCGCTCCAGCCGCAGCGCGATCTGACCATGTCCACCTGCGATGACAATGCGCATGATCCCGACCGTACGCCGAAGGGCCGCCGTGGAGCGCGGGACCGGCCGGGGTCCGGCGGGTTCTCGCCGCCGTGGCTCAGCGCTGCGACTGCCGCGGCAGTTCCAGCGCCACCTCCGCCGCCGAGTCGCAGTACTCCCGCACCGCGCTGGTACGGGCGACCACCCGCCCGCGGTGGATCACGATCCGGCTGTAGGCCAGCGAGAGCACCCCGGCGATCCGCTCGCCGCGCACCGCCAGCAGCTCCGCGGGGAAGCCCGCCTCGACACGCACCTCCGGCAGCCCCAGGGTCGCCCGCGCCGCCGAACTCACCGTCTCGTACGCCGCCTCCGGGGTCGCCTCACCCAGGGAGGCCAGGAGGTAGGCGGCCTCCAGCGGGTCGCCGCGCCCCACCGGGTTCGCCACGTCCCGCAGCGCCCCGCTGCCCGCCGCCACCCGCACCCCGGCCGCCCGCAGCAGCCGTACGGGCGCCGGACGCGACACCCGCGAGCCGTACCGCTCCAGCCCCGTGCAGTCGCCCTGCGGCAGACAGACGACGGCGACCCCGGCGGCCGCCAGCTGCTCGGCGACCCGCGCCGCCACGCTCCGCGGCATCCGCGCCATCCCGGCGCACGGCCCGAGGGCGACGCCGGGCCGCAGCCCCCCGGACATCGCCGCGAACCGCGCCAGCCGCGCCGGATCGTCGCCGTCGGTGTGCAGATCCACCGGGCAGCCGTGCTCCCCGGCCAGCTCCAGGACCGTCTCGACATACCCCGCCGGGTCGGGGTCGAGATCCGGGCAGCCGCCGATGACCGAGGCGCCCATCTTCATGGCGTCCCGCAGCATCGCCAGCCCGTCCGCACCGGCCACCCCGGTCAGCACCCGCGGCACCGCGACCGCCGCCAGATCGGCCAGCCCGCGCAGCGACCTGCGGGCCTGCAACACCGCCTCCAGCGACCGCAGCCCCTGTACGTCGCCGATCCTGACGTGGCTGCGCGAGGCGGTGGCGCCGTGCCCCAGCTGGAGCAGCGCGGCCTCCGTGGTCCGGCGCTGGACGTCCTCGGGGGAGCCGGAGGCGGGGCCGTCGGAATCGGCCGTCAGGGCGGTGTCGCAGTGCGCATGCGGCTCGACGGGGGCGGCGAGCAGGAGGTATCCGGCGAGGTCGACGCGGGCGCCCTGCGGGGCGAGGCTGCCGGCCGTCCCGACGGCCTCGATGCGTCCGCCGCCGAGCCGTACGTCCACCGTGCGGCCGTCGGCGAGCCGGGCGCCGCACAGAACCAGCGCACCGTTGTCCGACCTGGCGTAGCGGCCGGCGCCGCCGGGCTTTCCCGGCTGGGGCTGCGGCGAACTGCTGTCGGACATCGCGCTCCTCGAAGCCACCGGCGTGCAAGATCACGCAGCGTTCTTCCGAGCCTAGGGCGCTGCCGGGAGAGCTTCGCGCAGGCGCGAAATAGTCGTACCGGTGTGGTGCGCGGGGCCGTTGGGGCACGGCCCGGATACGGATTTCACGTTTGGCGGCGGGCCGTGTAATGTCTTCATCGCTCGCCCCAATAGCTCAGTCGGCAGAGCGTCTCCATGGTAAGGAGAAGGTCTACGGTTCGATTCCGTATTGGGGCTCTGATGTGTGAGGTACCTCGTCTTCGGACGAGGGACTCTTGCATCACAGCGGTGTAGCTCAGTCGGTAGAGCAAGCGGCTCATAATCGCTGTGTCACCGGTTCAAGTCCGGTCACCGCTACTGACAGTAGCCGATTGTGGGGTCGGTCCTCCGATCGGCTACTCTTTTATGCGTTAATCCGACCACCCGTCCGTCCAAGGAGCACTCACGTGGCTGCCACCGACGTCCGCCCGAAGATCACGCTGGCCTGCGTGGAGTGCAAGGAGCGGAACTACATCACCAAGAAGAACCGGCGTAATGACCCGGACCGTCTTGAGATGAAGAAGCACTGCCCCCGTTGCAAGTCGCACACCGCGCACCGCGAGACGCGATAACACAGGCTAGTCCGTGAGGCCGTCCCCATTCGTGGGGGCGGCCTCACGGCGTTATCACCATCAGTACAGGGAGGTTGCGAGCCATGGCGCTCGACCAGTCTTTTGTCGGACGCACGTACCCGCCCACCGACCCGTACGAGGTCGGCCGGGAAAAGATCCGCGAATTCGCCGAGGCGATCGGTGACACCAACCCCGCCTACACGGACGCCGAAGCGGCCAAGGCACTCGGGCACTCCGACGTGATCGCGCCGCCGACCTTTGTGTTCGCGATCACTTTCAAGGCCGCGGGGCAGGTCGTCGAGGATCCGCAACTGGGTCTGGACTACAGCCGGGTGGTGCACGGCGACCAGAAGTTCGCCTACACCCGGCCGGTGCGCAGCGGGGACCGACTGAGCGTCACCTCCACCATCGAGGCCATCAAGTCCATGGCGGGCAACGACATCATCGATATCCGCGGCGAGGTGCACGACGAGGCGGGCGAGCACGTCGTGACCGCCTTCACCAAGCTGGTGGCCCGCGCCGCGCAGGAGGCCTGAGATGACCGCCAAGATTTCCTACGACGAGGTCGAGGTCGGCACGGAACTCCCGGCGCAGACCTTCCCCGTGAGCCGCGCCACGCTCGTCCAGTACGCGGGCGCCTCCGGTGACTTCAACCCGATCCACTGGAACGAGAAGTTCGCCAAGGAGGTCGGACTGCCGGACGTCATCGCCCACGGCATGTTCACCATGGCCGAGGCGATCCGGGTGGTCACCGACTGGGCCGGCGACCCCGGCGCGGTCGCCGAGTACGGCGTGCGCTTCACCAAGCCCGTCGTCGTGCCCAACGACGAGACCGGTGCGCTGATCGAGGTCAGCGCCAAGGTCGCCGCCAAGCTGGACGACGACGACCGTACGGTCCGCGTCGACCTCACCGCGATCAGCGCAGGCCAGAAGGTGCTGGGCATGTCCCGCGCCGTGGTCCGCCTCGCCTGAGCGACTCCTTTCGGGGGCGGCCGGCCGAGCGTTGCCGGACCGTCCCCGTACCCTTGGGCGCGTGCAGGAACTCCACGACGCGCCCCTCGCCCCGCTGACCACCTTCCGCCTCGGCGGCCCGGCAACCCGCCTCGTCACGGCCACCACCGACGACGAGGTCATCGCGGCGGTCCGCGCGGCCGACGAGGCCGGGACCCCGCTGCTGATCATCGGCGGCGGCAGCAACCTCGTCATCGGCGACAAGGGCTTCGACGGCACGGCCCTGCGCATCGCCACCCGCGGCTTCGCGCTCGACGGCACGGACCTCACGCTCGCCGCGGGCGAGAACTGGTCCGACGCGGTCGCCCGTACGGTCGAGGCCGGACTGGCCGGTGTGGAGTGCCTGGCCGGCATCCCCGGCTCGGCGGGCGCCACCCCGATCCAGAACGTGGGCGCGTACGGCCAGGAGGTCTCCGCCACGATCACCGAGGTCGTCGCCTACGACCGCCGTGCCGGCGAGACCGTCACGCTCCCCAACGAGGAGTGCGGCTTCTCCTACCGCCACAGCCGCTTCAAGCAGCATCCCGACCGGTTCGTGGTGCTGCGGGTGCGCTTCGCCCTGGAGGACGCCGGTGGCCTCTCCGCGCCCCTGAAGTACGCCGAGACCGCCCGCGCGCTCGGCGTCGAGGCAGGTGACCGGGTCCCGGCCGCCATCGCCAGGGAGACCGTTCTGGCGCTGCGCGCCGGCAAGGGCATGGTGCTCGACCCCGCGGACCACGACACCTGGTCGGCAGGCTCCTTCTTCACCAACCCGATCCTCACCGAGGCCGAGCACGACGCCTTCCTCCGGCGCGTCCAGGACTGCCTCGGCCCCGACGTCGCCCCGCCCGCCTTCCCGGCCGGCGAGGGCCTGGTGAAGACCTCGGCGGCCTGGCTCATCGACCGGGCAGGCTTCACCAAGGGCTACGGCAGCGGCCCGGCCCGCATCTCCACCAAGCACACCCTCGCGCTCACCAACCGTGGCAAGGCCACCACCGAGGACCTGCTCGCACTGGCCCGTGAGGTCCGCGACGGCGTCCACGCGGCCTTCGGCGTCACCCTCGTCAACGAACCGGTCACGGTCGGCGTCAGCCTCTAGGCGATCCGGACGACGCGCCCCGGAAGGCCCCTGGGCGGCCCTACGCGGCCAGCCAGGCGTCGATCTCCGCCAGCAGCCGCTGCTGCTCGTCCTGCGGGGCGCGCGAGCCGCGGACGGACTGCCGGGCCAGCTCGGCCAGTTCGGCGTCCGTGAAGCCGTGCGCGGTGCGGGCGATCTCGTACTGCGCGGCCAGCCGCGAGCCGAACAGCAGCGGATCGTCCGCACCCAGCGCCATCGGCACGCCCGCGTCGAAGAGCGTCCGCAGCGGTACGTCCTCGGGCTTCTCGTAGACCCCCAGCGCCACATTCGACGCCGGGCACACCTCGCAGGTCACCCCGCGCGAGGCCAGCCGGCTCAGCAGCACCGGGTCCTCCGCGGCCCGTACGCCGTGCCCCACCCGGCCGGCGTGCAGATCGTCCAGGCAGTCCCGGACACTCGCCGGGCCCGACAGCTCACCGCCGTGCGGCGCCGCCAGCAGACCGCCCTCCCGGGCGATGGCGAAGGCGCGGTCGAAGTCCCGGGCGAAACCCCGGCGTTCGTCGTTGGAGAGCCCGAAACCGACCACGCCCCGGTCGGCGTAGCGCACCGCCAGACGCGCCAGCGTGCGGGCGTCCAACGGGTGCTTCATACGGTTCGCGGCGACCACGACGCGGATGCCGAGCCCGGTGTCACGGGAGGCGCTGTGCACCGCGTCCAGGATGATCTCCAGGGCCGGGATCAGCCCGCCCAGCCTCGGTGCGTACGAGGTCGGGTCGACCTGGATCTCCAGCCAGCGCGACCCGTCGCGGACGTCCTCCTCGGCGGCCTCGTGCACCAGCCGCCGGATGTCCTCGGGTTCCCGCAGGCACGACCGTGCGATGTCGTAGAGCCGCTGGAAGCGGAACCAGCCGCGCTCGTCCGTGGCTCTCAGCTGGGGCGGCTCCCCGCTCCGCAGCGCCTCCGGCAGATGGACGCCGTACTTGTCGGCGAGCTCCAGCAGGGTCGCGGACCGCATCGACCCGGTGAAGTGCAGGTGCAGATGGGCCTTCGGCAACAGGCGCAGGTCTCGAAGTGCGGCTCCGCCGCGGGCACGAACGCTCTCCATCCCAAGATCTTGCCGTATCCGGCGGTACGCCGGTAGGGCCTTTCCCGAAGGGGTGTCCGGGAGAACGCGCGAGCGGGCCCCGGAACATCGGGGCCCGCTCGCCATCGGCCGGTGGCCGGAGTCCTACTTGGCCTCGGCCAGCAGCTTCTGGAGGCGCGACACGCCCTCGACCAGGTCCTCGTCGCCCAGCGCGTAGGAAAGCCGCAGGTAGCCGGGGGTGCCGAAGGCCTCACCCGGGACGACGGCGACCTCCGCCTCCTCCAGGATCAGCTCGGCCAGCTCGACGCTGCTCTGCGGGCGCTTGCCGCGGATCTCCTTGCCCAGGAGCTCCTTGACCGACGGGTACGCGTAGAACGCGCCCTCCGGCTCCGGGCACAGCACGCCGTCGATCTCGTTGAGCATCCGCACGATGGTGCGACGGCGGCGGTCGAAGGCGACCTTCATCTCCTCGACGGCCGTCAGATCGCCGGAGACCGCCGCGATGGCCGCGGCCTGCGCGACGTTGGAGACATTGGACGTGGCGTGCGACTGGAGGTTCGCGGCGGCCTTGATGACGTCCTTGGGGCCGATCGCCCAGCCCACCCGCCAGCCGGTCATGGCGTACGTCTTCGCCACGCCGTTGACGACGATGCACTTGTCGCGCAGCTCCGGCACGACCACCGGCAGCGACGAGAACTCGGCGTCGCCGTAGACCAGGTGCTCGTAGATCTCGTCGGTGAGCACCCACAGGCCGTGCTCGGCGGCCCAGCGGCCCACCGCCTCGACCTGCTCCCGGGTGTAGACCGCACCGGTCGGGTTCGACGGCGACACGAAGAGCAGCACCTTGGTGCGGTCCGTACGGGCCGCCTCCAGCTGCTCGACGCTCACGCGGTAGCCGGTGGTCTCGTCGGCGACCACATCGACCGGCACGCCGCCCGCGAGCCGGATCGACTCGGGGTAGGTGGTCCAGTACGGCGCCGGGACGATGACCTCGTCGCCCGGGTCGAGGATCGCCGCGAACGCCTCGTAGATGGCCTGCTTGCCCCCGTTCGTCACCAGGACGTTCGCCGCCTCGATCTCGTAACCGGAGTCGCGCAGCGTCTTCGCGGCGATCGCGGTCTTGAGCTCGGGGAGACCGCCGGCCGGCGTGTAGCGGTGGTACTTCGGGTTGCGGCAGGCCTCGATCGCCGCCTCGACGATGTAGTCGGGCGTGGGGAAGTCGGGCTCACCGGCGCCGAAGCCGATCACCGGGCGTCCGGCGGCCTTGAGTGCCTTCGCCTTGGCGTCGACGGCAAGGGTCGCGGACTCGGAGATCGAACCGACGCGGGCCGAAACCCGGCGGTCGGTGGGGGACGATGCGGAAGGGGTTGCAGCGCTCATATATGCATCGTTGCAGACCTCCGGGGAGCCCGTTACACGGGTTTGCGGGCACCACCCGGGAGGATCCTGTTCGACGCCCGGCCCCGAAGCACGTACACTCGCTGACCGTTGGCTCCTAACAGGTCGCCGCGGCGCACGCACTTAGTGCAGTCGACCGCATGCGGTAGGTTGGGGGAACCACAAAGGGTCGTAGCTCAATTGGTAGAGCACTGGTCTCCAAAACCAGCGGTTGGGGGTTCAAGTCCCTCCGGCCCTGCTACACGCACTCTCCACCGCAGTGCGTGCACGCGTACGTATGAAATGCACCGCCGTGCGGCTCAACCGGGCGCGGCACGGCCACGACCCGGATTCAGGTGAGGACGAGTGACGGACGCCCTGGGCTCCATCGACATGCCTGAGCGCGGTCGTTCCGAGGACGAAGCGGCGGAATCCCAGAAGAAGCCCCGCCGCGGCGGTAAGCGCGGCAAGAAGGGCCCCTTCGCTCGGCTCGCGCTCTTCTACCGCCAGGTCGTGGCGGAACTCCGCAAGGTCGTCTGGCCCACGCGTAGCCAGCTGTCGACGTACACCAGCGTGGTGATCGTCTTCGTTGTCATCATCATCGGTCTCGTAACCGTGATTGACTTGGGAATCAACCGAGTCGTCGGGTACGTCTTCGGCTGATCCCGCGGAGGGCGCCTCAGCGGGCGCCCCTTTCGCATGTTCAACCCCTTGAAGCCAGGAAGAAGCAGCCACCGTGTCTGACCCGAACCTGAACGACGCCGCCGACTCCGCCGAGACGGCAGCGGCCGACGTTGACGCGGCGGCCTCGGCCGAGGTCGAGGGCGACGACACCGCGCTTGAGATCGTCGAGGCCGTCGACGAGGTCGATGAGCTCGACGCCGAGGACGCTGCCGCCGGCGAGCCCGCCGAAGAGGCCGCGGTACACGTCGACGAGGATGCCGAGGCCGCCGCAGAGGTCGCCGAGGACGAGGAGCAGGAGCCGGTCGACCCGGTGGCCGCCCTCCGCGACGAGCTCCGTGGCCTGCCCGGTGAGTGGTACGTCATCCACACCTACGCCGGTTACGAGAACCGCGTGAAGACCAACCTCGAACAGCGTGCCGTCTCGCTGAACGTCGAGGACTTCATCTTCCAGGCCGAGGTGCCGCAAGAAGAGGTCGCGCAGATCAAGAACGGCGAGCGCAAGACCATTCGCCAGAACAAGCTCCCGGGCTACGTGCTCGTGCGCATGGATCTGACGAACGAGTCCTGGGGCGTCGTCCGCAACACCCCGGGCGTCACCGGCTTCGTCGGCAACGCCTACGACCCCTACCCGCTGACGCTGGACGAGATCGTCAAGATGCTCGCCCCGGAGGCCGAGGAGAAGGCCGCCAAGGAGGCCGCCGCGGCCGAGGGCAAGCCGGCGCCGTCCCGCAAGGTCGAGGTCCAGGTGCTGGACTTCGAGGTGGGCGACTCCGTCACCGTCACCGACGGCCCGTTCGCGACGTTGCAGGCGACGATCAACGAGATCAACGCCGACTCGAAGAAGGTCAAGGGCCTCGTCGAGATCTTCGGTCGCGAGACCCCGGTCGAGCTCAGCTTCGACCAGATCCAGAAGAACTAGGTTCTTCCGGACCACCAGCCAAATCGACCAGGTCAGACGGGCTCACAGCCGGTCTGACCTGCTCGGTTTTTGGCCGCGCGACTATACCCGTTATCGTTGTGCGGTATGCCTCCATCCGGATGACCGGATGGGTCGGCGAAAAACCTCTCACTAGGACCCGGAGAGAGCATGCCTCCCAAGAAGAAGAAGGTCACGGGGCTTATCAAGCTCCAGATCAGCGCCGGCGCCGCAAACCCGGCCCCGCCGGTCGGCCCCGCGCTGGGTCAGCACGGCGTCAACATCATGGAGTTCTGCAAGGCCTACAACGCCGCGACCGAGTCGCAGCGTGGCATGGTCGTGCCGGTGGAGATCACGGTCTACGAAGACCGCTCCTTCACCTTCATCACCAAGACCCCGCCGGCCGCGAAGCTCATCCTGAAGGCCGCGGGCGTGGAGAAGGGCTCCGGCGAGCCGCACAAGACCAAGGTCGCCAAGATCACGCGCGACCAGGTCCGTGACATCGCCACCACCAAGATGCCCGACCTGAACGCCAACGACCTGGACGCCGCCGAGAAGATCATCGCCGGCACCGCCCGTTCCATGGGCATCACGGTCGAGGGCTGATCCCCAGCCCCACTGGCACCACCGTGGCAGGACCAGGCGCTGGTCCGCACCACGACTCCACCCCACTGCATCAGGAGCAGAAGTGAAGCGCAGCAAGACTCTTCGCACCGCGGACGCGAAGATCGACCGGGAGCGTGTGTACGCCCCCCTCGAGGCCGTCCGTCTCGCCAAGGACACCACCTCCGTGAAGTTCGACGCGACCGTCGAGGTTGCCATGCGTCTGGGCGTCGACCCGCGCAAGGCCGACCAGATGGTCCGTGGCACCGTGAACCTCCCGCACGGCACCGGTAAGACCGCCCGGGTCCTGGTCTTCGCGACCGGTGACCGTGCTGCGGCCGCGGAAGCCGCCGGCGCCGACATCGTCGGCTCGGACGAACTGATCGACGAGGTCTCCAAGGGCCGTCTGGACTTCGACGCCGTCGTCGCCACCCCGGACCTCATGGGCAAGGTCGGCCGCCTCGGCCGCGTGCTCGGTCCGCGTGGTCTGATGCCGAACCCGAAGACCGGCACCGTCACCCCGGATGTCGCCAAGGCTGTCACCGACATCAAGGGCGGCAAGATCGAGTTCCGCGTGGACAAGCACGCGAACCTCCACTTCATCATCGGCAAGGTCTCCTTCGACGAGACCAAGCTGGTGGAGAACTACGCCGCGGCGCTCGAGGAGATCAACCGCCTCAAGCCGTCCGCCGCCAAGGGCCGCTACATCAAGAAGGCCACCATCACCACCACGATGGGCCCCGGCATCCCGCTGGACGCCAACCGCACCCGCAACCTCCTCGTCGAGGACGAGGCCGTCTGATCTCCCTGATCGACGCCTCGTAGCGCGTGATTCACGCGTCAGGCCCCGTTTCTCCCTGTGGAGAGACGGGGCCTGACGCATGTGCGGTCAGTGGCCTGCACTACAGTCGCCCCCGAGGTCCATAAAGAAGATTTAAGGGGGAGCCTCAAGTGCGTAGCACGCGTATAGCCGCCGCCGTGGCGGGTGCCGTGATTCTGGTGGGCGGCCTGAGCGCCTGTAACGACGGCGGCAAGTCGTCCGGTGGCGGGAGCAGCAGCGGCGGGAGCAGCGACGCGGCGGGCGGGAGCGCGGCGGACGCGCTCAAGGCGGCCCAGTCGGCGACCGAGGGCAAGAAGTCCGCGAAGATCGACGGCACCACGACCACGACCACCCCCAACGGCCAGGTGAAGCAGGCCAGCAAGGGCGGGCTGGACTGGTCGCAGGGCATGCGGATGAACGTGGAGAACACGATGTCCGGCGGGGGGAGCCCCGGTAAGCCGATCAAGGCGATCTACACCCAGGACGCCGTGTACATGAACATGGGCGCGTCCATGCCGGGTGCGGGCGGCAAGCCCTGGATGAAGTACACGTACGCCACCCTGTCGAAGCAGCTGGGCGGCTCCGGCACCCTGTTCAAGGACGTGCTCCAGAACGCCAACCCGAGCCAGCCGATCGAGCTGCTGCTCGCCTCGGGCACGGCCAAGGCCGTCGGCAAGGAGGACGTCAACGGCGTCCAGGCGACGCACTACAGCGGCACCGTCACGATGGACCAGCTGAGCGGCAAGCTCAGCAAGGACCTCCGCGACATGCTCCGCAAGCAGCTCGAGAAGGGCGGCGCGAAGAGCGAGCAGCTCGACGTCTGGATCGACTCCAACAACCTGCTGGTCAAGAAGGTGGAGAAGATCGGCGGCAAGCAGCCCAGCGACTCCACCGCGCTCTTCACGGACTACGGCACCAAGGTCGACGTGGCCCCGCCGCCGGCGAGCCAGACGGCGAGCGCGCCCGGCGCCTGACCGGCACCGTTGAGCCTGTGACGGCGTGAGCGGGGGCGCTCCGATGCCCCCGCTCACGCCGATTTGCGTCAGCGCATCCCGCTCCCGTATCTTTTCCCGGAAGCCAAAGACCGCTGGTTGTCTCTGCACGTCCGGTCCCGGACGTGTGGTGGCCGAAGGATCCGCTAGCTGCGGACGGCCTGCGCAGGTGTGTATGGATGAACTCCCGGACGGAATTCCGTTCCGGTCGAGTACGCCCCGTGCGCCTGCGCCGGGGCGTTTGTTTTGCCCAGCCCCTTCTGCGCGGTCCTCATCACCCGGAAGGAGGCCGAGGCTCATGGCGACGTCTGACAAGAACGCAGCCGTTGCGGAGATCACTGAGAAGCTCCGTGACTCCAACGCAGCTGTTGTGACTTCTTACACCGGACTGACTGTGGCGCAGCTCAAGGAGCTGCGTCGTTCTCTCGGCGAGAACGCTCAGTACCGTGTGGTGAAGAACACGCTGACCAAGATCGCGGCCAAGGAGGCCGGGATTCAGCTGGACGAGCACCTCAAGGGCTCGACCGCTGTTGCCTTCGTGACCGGTGACCCGGTCACGGCGGCGAAGGGTCTTCGTGACTTCGCCAAGGAGAACCCCGCTCTCGTCATCAAGGGCGGTGTCCTTGAAGGCAAGGCGCTGTCCGCCGACGAGATCAAGAAGCTTGCGGACCTCGAGTCCCGTGAGGTTCTGCTCGCCAAGCTGGCGGGTGGCATGAAGGCGTCCACGGCCAAGGCCGCGGCGACCTTCCAGGCCCCGCTCACGAAGTTCGCCCGCACCGCGGACGCGCTTCGCAGCAAGGTCGAGCAGGGCGGTGCCGGTACGCCGGCTCCCGCCGAGGCTGCCGAGTAACCACTCGGACGCCCAGCGGGCCCGTAGTACGCCCGCCAGACATGTACATCCGGCACCAGCCGAATTAGTGGAAGGACCGCCACCATGGCGAAGCTCAGCCAGGAAGACCTGCTCGCGCAGTTCGAGGGCATGACCCTCATCGAGCTCTCCGAGTTCGTGAAGGCGTTCGAGGACAAGTTCGACGTCGAGGCTGCTGCCCCGGTCGCCGTTGCCGCCGCCGGCGTTCCCGGCGCCCCGGCCGCCGAGGTCGAGGAGCAGGACGAGTTCGACGTCATCCTCACCGGTGCGGGCGACAAGAAGATCCAGGTCATCAAGGTCGTGCGTGAGCTGACCTCCCTGGGCCTGAAGGAGGCCAAGGACCTCGTCGACGGCACCCCGAAGCCCGTCCTCGAGAAGGTCGCCAAGGACGCCGCGGAGAAGGCTGCCGAGTCCCTCAAGGGCGCCGGCGCCTCCGTCGAGGTCAAGTAACCCACTGAGTCTCTGACTCACGTCCACGGCGCCTGAGGCGCTTCGGACACCAGCCAAGGGCGATCACCCATGCGGGTGGTCGCCCTTCGGCGTGCTCGTCACAGCTGCATTGTCTCGCGCCTGCGTGCGAGTATGGTGATCTTCGTTGCCCGGACGTGCCCCCATGTGACGATCTCCCAGAGGTGGGGGGCCTTGACGAACCGGACGCGGCGCGCAATTCTCGGGACGCGACGCAGAAGCGATCCAGGGTTCGAGGCATGGATCGCGGACGAAGAGGGAAGCATCGGTGTGCGCCACTGGCGCAGGGCTTTCGGCAGGCGCAGGGCATTGAGACGAACAACGAGGGCTTCCTCCGGTGCGGAGGACATGACCTCCCGGAGGGAGAAGATCGGTATCACGGTGCTGAACCGGTCTCCGGAAACTCGCTCTGGACATCAGTGTGCCAAGTGGCTACACTGACCCTTTGCGCTGCCTGTTAGCTGCTCCCTGCCCGTCACCAGGGGCATACCCGAGCCCGAGCAAAGCTGAATGATCTGCCCTGACCTGGGCTTTCCCTCAGTCTGCTCGATTCGGGACCGGTACGCGCGTAGTGAGTCCGAGCCCTCGGAAGGACCCCCTCTTGGCCGCCTCGCGCAACGCCTCGACTGCCAATACGAACAACGGCGACAGCACCGCCCCGCTGCGCATCTCTTTTGCGAAGATCAAGGAGCCCCTCGGGGTTCCGAACCTCCTTGCGCTGCAGACCGAAAGCTTCGACTGGCTGCTCGGCAATGCCGCATGGAAGGGTCGCGTCGAGGCTGCGCTGGAGAGTGGGCAGGAAGTCCCCACCAAGTCCGGTCTTGAAGAGATCTTCGAAGAGATCTCCCCGATCGAAGACTTCTCCGGGTCGATGTCGCTGACGTTCCGCGACCACCGCTTCGAGCCCCCGAAGAACTCCATCGACGAGTGCAAGGAGCGCGACTTCACGTACGCCGCTCCGCTCTTCGTCACCGCCGAGTTCACCAACAACGAGACCGGCGAGATCAAGTCCCAGACGGTCTTCATGGGCGACTTCCCGCTCATGACGAACAAGGGCACCTTCTGCATCAACGGCACCGAGCGTGTCGTCGTTTCGCAGCTGGTCCGCTCGCCGGGCGTGTACTTCGACAGCTCCATCGACAAGACGTCCGACAAGGACATCTTCTCCGCCAAGATCATCCCGTCCCGGGGTGCCTGGCTGGAGATGGAGATCGACAAGCGCGACATGGTCGGTGTGCGCATCGACCGTAAGCGCAAGCAGTCCGTGACCGTTCTGCTCAAGGCTCTCGGTTGGACGACCGAGCAGATCCTCGAGGAGTTCGGCGAGTACGAGTCCATGCGCGCCACCCTGGAGAAGGACCACACCCAGGGCCAGGACGACGCGCTGCTCGACATCTACCGCAAGCTGCGTCCGGGCGAGCCGCCGACCCGTGAGGCCGCGCAGACGCTGCTCGAGAACCTCTACTTCAACCCCAAGCGCTACGACCTCGCCAAGGTCGGCCGCTACAAGGTCAACAAGAAGCTCGGCGGCGACGAGCCGCTCGACGCGGGTGTGCTGACCACCGATGACGTCATCGCGACGATCAAGTACCTGGTCAAGCTGCACGCCGGCGAGACCGAGACGATGGGTGAGTCCGGCCGTTCGATCGTCGTCGAGACCGACGACATCGACCACTTCGGCAACCGTCGTCTGCGCAACGTCGGCGAGCTCATCCAGAACCAGGTCCGCACGGGTCTGGCTCGTATGGAGCGCGTCGTGCGTGAGCGTATGACCACCCAGGACGTCGAGGCGATCACGCCGCAGACCCTGATCAACATCCGGCCGGTCGTCGCCTCCATCAAGGAGTTCTTCGGCACCAGCCAGCTGTCGCAGTTCATGGACCAGACCAACCCGCTGTCGGGTCTGACCCACAAGCGTCGTCTCTCGGCGCTCGGCCCGGGTGGTCTCTCCCGTGAGCGGGCCGGCCTGGACGTCCGTGACGTGCACCCCTCGCACTACGGCCGCATGTGCCCGATCGAGACCCCCGAAGGTCCCAACATCGGTCTCATCGGCTCGCTGGCCTCCT
This sequence comes from Streptomyces sp. MCA2, assembly GCF_023544705.1. NCBI lineage: Bacteria > Bacillati > Actinomycetota > Actinomycetes > Kitasatosporales > Streptomycetaceae > Streptomyces > Streptomyces sp. MCA2. The sequence goes on along the minus strand of NZ_JAMJFM010000010.1, from coordinate 51,493 downwards.
ACGGCCGGGTCAACGTCTTCGGCTTCATCGAGACGCCCTACCGCAAGGTCGTCGACGGCCAGGTCACCGAGGAGGTGGACTACCTCACGGCTGATGAGGAGGACCGCTTCCTGATCGCCCAGGCCAACGCGAAGCTCTCCGAGGACATGCGGTTCTCCGAGCAGCGTGTCCTGGTCCGCCGTCGTGGCGGCGAGGTCGACCTCGTCCCCGCCGACGAGGTGGACTTCATGGACGTCTCGCCGCGCCAGATGGTGTCGGCCGCGACCGCCATGATTCCGTTCCTCGAGCACGACGACGCCAACCGTGCGCTCATGGGATCGAACATGATGCGCCAGGCCGTTCCGCTGATCAAGGCGGAGTCCCCGCTGGTCGGCACCGGCATGGAGTACCGCTGTGCGGTCGACGCCGGTGACGTCATCAAGGCGGAGAAGGACGGTGTGGTCCAGGAGGTCTCCGCGGACTACATCACCGTCGCCAACGACGACGGCACGTACACCACGTACCGCGTCGCCAAGTTCACCCGCTCCAACCAGGGCACCTCCTTCAACCAGAAGGTCGTCGTGGACGAGGGCGCGCGGGTCATCGAGGGCCAGGTCCTCGCCGACGGTCCGTCCACGGACGAAGGCGAGATGGCGCTCGGCAAGAACCTGCTCGTGGCGTTCATGCCGTGGGAGGGCCACAACTACGAGGACGCGATCATCCTGTCGCAGCGCCTCGTGCAGGACGACGTCCTCTCCTCGATCCACATCGAGGAGCACGAGGTCGACGCCCGTGACACCAAGCTGGGCCCCGAGGAGATCACCCGGGACATCCCGAACGTCTCCGAGGAGGTCCTCTCCGACCTCGACGAGCGCGGCATCATCCGTATCGGTGCCGAGGTCGTCGCCGGCGACATCCTCGTCGGCAAGGTCACGCCCAAGGGTGAGACCGAGCTGACCCCCGAGGAGCGCCTGCTCCGCGCGATCTTCGGTGAGAAGGCGCGCGAGGTGCGCGACACCTCGCTGAAGGTGCCGCACGGTGAGATCGGCAAGGTCATCGGCGTCCGCGTCTTCGACCGCGAAGAGGGCGACGAGCTTCCCCCGGGCGTGAACCAGCTGGTCCGCGTCTATGTCGCCCAGAAGCGCAAGATCACCGACGGTGACAAGCTCGCCGGCCGTCACGGCAACAAGGGCGTCATCTCGAAGATCCTGCCGGTCGAGGACATGCCGTTCCTTGAGGACGGCACCCCGGTCGACATCATCCTCAACCCGCTGGGTGTCCCGTCCCGAATGAACCCGGGACAGGTCCTGGAGATCCACCTCGGCTGGCTCGCCAGCCAGGGCTGGAAGGTCGAGGGTGTCGAGGAGGAGTGGAAGAAGCGTCTCCACTCGATCTCCGCCGACGAGGTCGCCCCCGGCTCCAACGTCGCCACCCCGGTGTTCGACGGTGCGCGCGAGGACGAGATCTCCGGTCTCTTCGAGTCGACGATCCCCAACCGCGACGGCGAGCGGATGGTCAAGGGCTCCGGCAAGGCGCGGCTGTTCGACGGCCGCTCCGGTGAGCCGTTCCCGGACCCGATCTCGATCGGGTACATGTACATCCTCAAGCTGCACCACCTGGTCGACGACAAGCTGCACGCCCGGTCGACCGGTCCGTACTCGATGATCACCCAGCAGCCGCTGGGTGGTAAGGCTCAGTTCGGTGGCCAGCGCTTCGGTGAGATGGAGGTGTGGGCGCTGGAGGCTTACGGCGCCGCATACGCCCTCCAGGAGCTGCTGACGATCAAGTCCGACGACGTGACCGGCCGCGTGAAGGTCTACGAGGCCATCGTCAAGGGCGAGAACATCCCCGAGCCCGGCATTCCCGAGTCCTTCAAGGTGCTCATCAAGGAAATGCAGTCCCTGTGCCTCAACGTGGAGGTGCTGTCCTCGGACGGCATGTCCATCGAGATGCGCGACACCGACGAGGACGTCTTCCGCGCAGCGGAGGAGCTCGGCATCGACCTGTCCCGGCGCGAGCCGAGCAGCGTCGAAGAGGTCTGACGGGAGTCTGACGGAGCCCAGCCCGCTGGGCTCCGTCGGCCCCAAGACCCCCGTTTCAGACCACAGACTTACAACCCTGAGAGGGATTGACGCATAGTGCTCGACGTCAACTTCTTCGATGAGCTCCGGATCGGTCTGGCTACCGCTGACGACATCCGTCAGTGGAGCCACGGCGAGGTCAAGAAGCCCGAGACCATCAACTACCGCACCCTCAAGCCCGAAAAGGACGGACTCTTCTGCGAGAAGATCTTCGGTCCTACCCGGGACTGGGAGTGCTACTGCGGTAAGTACAAGCGCGTCCGCTTCAAGGGCATCATCTGCGAGCGCTGCGGCGTCGAGGTCACTCGCGCCAAGGTGCGTCGTGAGCGGATGGGCCACATCGAGCTCGCCGCTCCCGTCACGCACATCTGGTACTTCAAGGGTGTGCCGAGCCGGCTGGGCTACCTGCTGGACCTCGCGCCCAAGGACCTCGAGAAGGTCATCTACTTCGCCGCCTACATGATCACGTGGGTGGACGAGGAGCGTCGTACGCGTGACCTGCCCTCGCTGGAGGCGCATGTCTCCGTCGAGCGTCAGCAGATCGAGCAGCGTCGTGACTCCGACCTGGAGGCCCGCGCCAAGAAGCTCGAGACCGACCTGGCCGAGCTCGAGGCCGAGGGTGCCAAGGCCGACGTGCGCCGCAAGGTGCGCGAGGGCGCCGAGCGTGAGATGAAGCAGCTGCGCGACCGTGCGCAGCGCGAGATCGACCGTCTCGACGAGGTCTGGAACCGCTTCAAGAACCTCAAGGTCCAGGACCTGGAGGGCGACGAGCTGCTCTACCGCGAGCTGCGTGACCGCTTCGGCACGTACTTCGACGGCTCCATGGGTGCTGCTGCCCTTCAGAAGCGCCTGGAGACCTTCGACCTCGACGAAGAGGCCGAGCGCCTCCGCGAGATCATCCGTACCGGCAAGGGCCAGAAGAAGACCCGTGCGCTCAAGCGCCTCAAGGTCGTCTCCGCCTTCCTCCAGACCCGCAACAGCCCCAAGGGCATGGTGCTGGACTGCATCCCGGTGATCCCGCCGGACCTGCGTCCGATGGTGCAGCTGGACGGTGGCCGCTTCGCGACCTCCGACCTGAACGACCTGTACCGCCGTGTCATCAACCGCAACAACCGCCTGAAGCGGCTTCTCGACCTCGGCGCGCCCGAGATCATCGTGAACAACGAGAAGCGCATGCTCCAGGAGGCCGTGGACGCCCTCTTCGACAACGGTCGTCGCGGTCGCCCGGTCACCGGTCCCGGTAACCGCCCGCTGAAGTCCCTCAGCGACATGCTGAAGGGCAAGCAGGGCCGGTTCCGTCAGAACCTGCTCGGTAAGCGAGTCGACTACTCGGCGCGTTCCGTCATCGTCGTCGGCCCGCAGCTCAAGCTGCACCAGTGCGGTCTGCCCAAGGCCATGGCGCTGGAGCTCTTCAAGCCGTTCGTGATGAAGCGCCTGGTGGACCTGAACCACGCGCAGAACATCAAGAGCGCGAAGCGCATGGTCGAGCGCGGCCGCACGGTCGTCTACGACGTGCTCGAAGAGGTCATCGCCGAGCACCCGGTGCTGCTGAACCGTGCGCCCACCCTGCACCGTCTGGGCATCCAGGCCTTCGAGCCGCAGCTGGTCGAGGGCAAGGCCATTCAGATTCACCCGCTCGTCTGCACCGCGTTCAACGCGGACTTCGACGGTGACCAGATGGCCGTCCACCTCCCGCTGTCCGCGGAGGCCCAGGCCGAGGCCCGCATCCTGATGCTGTCCTCGAACAACATCCTCAAGCCGGCCGACGGCCGTCCGGTCACCATGCCGACCCAGGACATGGTGCTCGGCCTCTTCTTCCTCACCACGGATGAAGAGGAGCGCAAGGTCATCGGCGAGGGCCGGGCCTTCGGCTCGACCGCCGAGGCGATCATGGCGTTCGACGCCAAGGAGCTCTCGCTCCAGGCGAAGGTCGACATCCGCTTCCCGATCGGCACCGTCCCGCCCCGTGGCTGGACCCCGCCGGTTCCGGAAGAGGGCGAGCCCGAGTGGCAGCAGGGTGACAGCTTCCGGCTGCGGACGACCCTGGGCCGTGCGCTCTTCAACGAGCTGCTGCCCGAGGACTACCCGTTCGTCGACTACTCGGTGGGCAAGAAGCAGCTCTCCGCGATCGTCAACGACCTGGCCGAGCGCTACCCGAAGGTCATCGTGGCGGCGACGCTCGACAACCTGAAGGCGGCCGGCTTCCACTGGGCGACCCGTTCCGGCGTCACCGTCGCCGTCTCGGACATCGTCGTGCCGGAGGCCAAGAAGGCCATCGTCGCGGGCTACGAGGCCCAGGACGAGAAGGTCCAGAAGCAGTACGAGCGCGGTCTGATCACCAAGGACGAGCGCACGCAGGAACTCATCAACATCTGGACCAAGGCGACCAACGAGGTCTCCGAGGCGATGAATGAGAACTTCCCCAAGACGAACCCCATCTTCATGATGGTTGACTCGGGTGCCCGAGGAAACATGATGCAGATGCGGCAGATCGCCGGTATGCGTGGTCTGGTGTCGAACGCGAAGAACGAGACCATCCCGCGTCCGATCAAGGCGTCGTTCCGCGAGGGTCTGTCCGTGCTGGAGTACTTCATCTCCACCCACGGTGCCCGTAAGGGTCTGGCGGACACCGCCCTTCGTACCGCCGACTCCGGTTACCTCACCCGTCGTCTGGTCGACGTCTCCCAGGACGTCATCATTCGCGAGGAGGACTGCGGCACGGAGCGTGGCCTCAAGCTGCGGATCGCCTCGAAGGACGCCGCGGGTGTGCTGCGCAAGGCGGACGACGTCGAGTCCAGCGTCTACGCACGCATGCTGGCCGAGGACGTCGTCGTCGACGGCAAGGTCGTCGCCCCGGCGAACGTCGACCTCGGTGACGTGCTCATCGACGCCCTGGTCAACGCGGGCGTCGAGGAGGTCAAGACCCGCTCGGTCCTGACCTGTGAGTCCGCGGTCGGCACCTGTGCCTTCTGCTACGGCCGCTCGCTGGCCACCGGCAAGCTGGTCGACATCGGTGAGGCGGTCGGCATCATCGCCGCCCAGTCCATCGGTGAGCCCGGCACCCAGCTGACGATGCGTACCTTCCACACCGGTGGTGTGGCCGGTGACGACATCACCCTGGGTCTGCCGCGTGTCGTCGAGCTCTTCGAGGCCCGTACGCCCAAGGGTGTCGCCCCGATCTCGGAGGCGGCCGGCCGCGTCCGTATCGAGGAGACCGAGAAGACCAAGAAGGTCATCGTCACCCCGGACGACGGCAGCGACGAGATGCCCTACGGCGTCTCCAAGCGTGCCCGTCTCCTGGTGGGCGAGGGCGACCACGTCACGGTCGGCCAGCCGCTGACCGTGGGTGCCGTCAACCCGCACGACGTGCTGCGGATCCTCGGCCAGCGTGCCGTCCAGGTCCACCTGGTCGGCGAGGTCCAGAAGGTCTACAACAGCCAGGGCGTGGCGATCCACGACAAGCACATCGAGATCATCATCCGGCAGATGCTGCGCCGTGTGACGATCATCGAGTCCGGCGACGCGGAGCTGCTGCCGGGCGAGCTGGTGGAGCGCACGAAGTTCGAGGGCGAGAACCGTCGCGTCGTGGCGGAAGGCGGCCACCCGGCCTCCGGCCGTCCGCAGCTGATGGGTATCACCAAGGCTTCGCTGGCCACCGAGTCCTGGCTGTCGGCGGCGTCCTTCCAGGAGACGACCAGGGTCCTGACCGACGCGGCGATCAACGCCAAGTCGGACTCCCTGATCGGCCTCAAGGAGAACGTCATCATCGGTAAGCTCATCCCGGCCGGTACGGGCCTGTCCCGCTACCGCAACATCCGGGTCGAGCCCACCGAAGAGGCCAAGGCCGCGATGTACTCGGCCGTCGGTTACGACGACATCGACTACTCGCCCTTCGGCACCGGCTCCGGCCAGGCGGTCCCGCTGGAGGACTACGACTACGGTCCGTACAACCAGTAATCCTGGTCCGTACGACAGCAACAGGGCGGCCATCCCTCGCGGGGTGGCCGCCCTGCGGCGTTGTGGACCGGCGCTCTCGCGGGTTGGCGGCCGCGCGCGGGAACTTGTCCTCCCATTGCTGCGTCTGTGATGAGAAGATGGGGAGAACTGTCGAGCGGGGGGAGGTTCGCGAAGTGGCATTCCAGCCGTGGCAGGGTGGGCAGCCCGCTCAGCCGTCGAATCAGGTGCCTGCCATGCGTGCCTCGCACGCCGATCGTGAGCGAGCGGTCGATGTGCTCAAGGCGGGATTTGCCGAGGGGCGGCTGCTTCAGCCGGAGTACGAGCAGCGGATCACGCGGGCCTACAAGGCGCAGACGCATGCCGAATTGCAGATGCTGGTAGCGGATCTTCCGCAGGGGCCGGTGCCGCAGGCGCAGTTCGTGCCGCAGCGTCCGGTGCCGGCGGCCTTCATGCCGATGCCGATGCAGATGCCCATGCCGGTGCACACCAACAGCTCGGCGACGGGCGCGCTGGTCTGCGGGATCATGACGCCGGTGACGTGGGGGCTGACGGCGATCCCGGCCGTGATTCTGGGGCACAAGGCGCGCGCCGAGATCCGCCGTACCGGAGAGCGCGGGGACGGGCAGGCCCTTACGGGGCTGGTCCTCGGCTGGCTGGGCATCGGTGGCTGGGCGCTGTTCATCCTGGTGACGGTCCTGGTGGCCGTGGCCAATATCTAGGAGTCGTACGGCGGCGGGCGCGGCGCGTCAGCGGGGCGTGGCGCCTTCTTCCGTCCGGCCGGGGATCGCACTACCGTGGCCGCAACGCCGTGAGGAGTCCGGCGTGTCCTTCGCGTGTGCATTTGTTTTGACCGCAGCCCATGCGGTAGGTACGCTCTGACCTTGTGCCTGGGGTGTCCCTGGGCTGCCGTGCCCGCAATCTCCACAGCCTTCGGCCAGGAGAGCCACAGCACGGAAGCCGGGTTTTGACACCGCAATCTGCCGCCTCACTCGTTCCAGCGAGGGACCGGACTGCAGTATTCGACACACCCGACCGCGTGGGTCGGGGAATGTTCCAGGTTAGCTTTACCGAGACTGGCACACAGAAACCGGAGAAACGGTGCCTACGATCCAGCAGCTGGTCCGAAAGGGCCGGCAGGACAAGGTCGAGAAGAACAAGACGCCCGCGCTCGAGGGGTCCCCCCAGCGCCGCGGCGTCTGCACGCGTGTTTTCACGACCACCCCGAAGAAGCCGAACTCGGCCCTGCGTAAGGTCGCGCGTGTGCGTCTGACCAGCGGGATCGAGGTCACCGCTTACATTCCGGGTGAGGGCCACAACCTCCAGGAGCACTCGATCGTGCTCGTGCGTGGCGGCCGTGTGAAGGACCTGCCGGGTGTTCGGTACAAGATCATCCGCGGCTCCCTCGACACGCAGGGCGTCAAGAACCGTAAGCAGGCTCGCAGCCGCTACGGCGCCAAGAAGGAGAAGTAAGAATGCCTCGTAAGGGCCCCGCCCCGAAGCGCCCGGTCATCATCGACCCGGTCTACGGCTCTCCTCTGGTGACCTCCCTCATCAACAAGGTTCTGCTGAACGGTAAGCGCTCCACCGCTGAGCGCATCGTTTACGGCGCCATGGAGGGTCTGCGCGAGAAGACCGGCAACGACCCGGTCATCACGCTCAAGCGCGCGCTCGAGAACATCAAGCCGACCCTCGAGGTCAAGTCCCGCCGTGTCGGTGGCGCGACCTACCAGGTCCCGGTCGAGGTCAAGCCCGGCCGCGCCGGCACCCTCTCGCTGCGCTGGCTCGTGGGCTACTCCCGCGCCCGCCGCGAGAAGACCATGACCGAGCGCCTCATGAACGAACTGCTCGACGCCTCCAACGGCCTCGGCGCTTCGGTCAAGAAGCGTGAGGACACGCACAAGATGGCCGAGTCCAACAAGGCCTTCGCGCACTACCGCTGGTAGTCGCAACCCACATCGAGACCGAGAGAAGATTGAGCCACTATGGCCACCACTTCGCTTGACCTGGCCAAGGTCCGCAATATTGGGATCATGGCCCACATCGACGCGGGCAAGACGACCACCACCGAGCGGATCCTGTTCTACACCGGTGTTTCGTACAAGATCGGTGAGGTCCACGACGGCGCTGCCACGATGGACTGGATGGAGCAGGAGCAGGAGCGCGGCATCACCATCACGTCTGCCGCGACGACCTGCCACTGGCCGCTGGAAGACGTCGACAACACCATCAACATCATCGACACCCCGGGCCACGTCGACTTCACGGTCGAGGTGGAGCGCTCGCTGCGCGTCCTGGACGGTGCGGTGACGGTGTTCGACGGCGTTGCCGGTGTCGAGCCCCAGTCCGAGACCGTCTGGCGTCAGGCGGACCGCTACGGCGTTCCGCGTATCTGCTTCGTCAACAAGCTTGACCGAACGGGCGCCGAGTTCCACCGCTGCGTCGACATGATCGTGGACCGCCTCGGCGCGACCCCGATCGTGATGCAGCTCCCGATCGGCACCGAAGCCGACTTCAAGGGCGTCGTCGACCTCGTGACGATGAAGGCCCTGGTCTGGTCGGCCGAGGCCGCCAAGGGCGAGATGTACGACACCGTCGACATCCCGGACACCCACATCGAGGCTGCCGACGAGTGGCGCGGCAAGCTGCTCGAGGCCGTTGCCGAGAACGATGAAGAGGTCATGGAGCAGTACCTGGAGGGCCAGGAGCCCTCTGTGGAGCAGCTCTACGCGGCGATCCGCCGGATCACCATCGCTTCGGGCAAGGCCGAGAACACCACCGTCACCCCGGTGTTCTGCGGTACCGCGTTCAAGAACAAGGGCGTGCAGCCCCTGCTCGACGCGGTCGTGCGCTACCTCCCCTCCCCCCTGGACGTCGAGGCCATCGAGGGCCACTCCGTCAAGGACCCGGAAGAGGTCATCAAGCGCCAGCCGTCCGAGAGCGAGCCGCTGGCCGCTCTGGCGTTCAAGATTGCGAGCGACCCCCACCTGGGCAAGCTCACCTTCATCCGCATCTACTCGGGCCGCCTCGAGGCCGGCTCGCAGGTGCAGAACTCGGTGAAGGGCAAGAAGGAGCGCATCGGCAAGATCTACCGGATGCACGCGAACAAGCGTGAGGAGATCGACTCGGTGGGTGCCGGTGACATCGTCGCCGTCATGGGTCTGAAGCAGACCACCACCGGTGAGACGCTCTGCGACTCCAGCAACCCGGTCATCCTGGAATCGATGGAGTTCCCGGCCCCGGTCATCCAGGTCGCCATTGAGCCCAAGTCCAAGGGCGACCAGGAGAAGCTGGGTGTGGCCATCCAGCGCCTCGCCGAAGAGGACCCCTCGTTCCAGGTGCACACCGACGAGGAGACCGGCCAGACCATCATCGCGGGTATGGGCGAGCTGCACCTCGACGTGCTGGTCGACCGTATGAAGCGTGAGTTCCGGGTCGAGGCCAACGTCGGCAAGCCGCAGGTCGCCTACCGCGAGACCCTGCGCAAGCCGGTCGAGCGTCTCGACTACACGCACAAGAAGCAGACTGGTGGTTCCGGCCAGTTCGCGAAGGTGCAGATCGCGATCGCGCCTCTCGAGGGCGACGGGTACGAGTTCGAGAACAAGGTCACCGGTGGCCGTATCCCGCGGGAGTACATCCCGTCCGTGGACGCGGGCTGCCAGGAGGCCATGGAGTTCGGTGTTCTCGCCGGCTACCCGCTGACCGGCGTCAAGGTCACGCTCCTCGACGGTGCCTTCCACGAGGTCGACTCTTCCGAGATGGCCTTCAAGATCGCCGGTTCGATGGCCTTCAAGGAGGCCGCGCGCAAGGCCTCCCCGGCCCTGCTCGAGCCGATGATGAAGGTCGAGGTCACCACGCCCGAGGACTACATGGGCGATGTGATCGGCGACATCAACTCTCGCCGTGGACAGATCCAGTCCATGGAGGAGCGCAGCGGCGCCAAGCTCGTCACGGGCCTGGTTCCCCTGTCGGAGATGTTCGGCTACGTCGGCGACCTCCGCAGCAAGACCTCGGGTCGCGCAAGCTACTCGATGCAGTTCGACTCCTACGCCGAGGTTCCCCGGAACGTCGCCGAGGAGATCATCGCGAAGGCCAAGGGCGAATAGCTCCGTCTCCGAGAGTCGGAACACGCTTTAGGCTTGACACCGTCTGATGGGGTAATCCCCGCAATCCGTGAGGATTGCCCCGTCAGCCGGCATCCCAGCAAAGATCACCTGGCGCCGATGAGTAAGGCGTACAGAACCACTTCAGGAGGAACCAGTGGCGAAGGCGAAGTTCGAGCGGACTAAGCCGCACGTCAACATCGGCACCATCGGTCACATTGACCACGGTAAGACGACCCTCACGGCCGCCATTACCAAGGTGCTGCACGACGCGTACCCGGACCTGAACGAGGCCTCGGCCTTCGACCAGATCGACAAGGCTCCTGAGGAGCGGCAGCGCGGTATCACGATTTCGATCGCGCACGTCGAGTACCAGACGGAGAACCGTCACTACGCCCACGTCGACTGCCCCGGTCACGCGGACTACATCAAGAACATGATCACGGGTGCGGCGCAGATGGACGGCGCCATCCTCGTGGTTGCCGCCACCGACGGCCCGATGCCGCAGACCAAGGAGCACGTGCTCCTGGCCCGCCAGGTCGGCGTTCCGTACATCGTCGTCGCCCTGAACAAGGCCGACATGGTGGACGACGAGGAGATCCTGGAGCTCGTCGAGCTCGAGGTCCGTGAGCTCCTCTCCGAGTACGAGTTCCCCGGCGACGACGTTCCGGTCGTCAAGGTCTCGGCGCTCAAGGCGCTCGAGGGCGACAAGGAGTGGGGCGACTCCGTCCTCAAGCTCATGGCCGCCGTCGACGAGTCGATCCCGCAGCCCGAGCGCGACGTCGACAAGCCGTTCCTGATGCCGATCGAGGACGTCTTCACGATCACCGGCCGTGGCACCGTTGTCACCGGTCGTATCGAGCGTGGTGTCCTCAAGGTCAACGAGACCGTCGACATCATCGGCATCAAGACCGAGAAGACCACCACCACGGTCACCGGTATCGAGATGTTCCGGAAGCTCCTCGACGAGGGCCAGGCCGGTGAGAACGTCGGTCTGCTCCTCCGTGGCATCAAGCGCGAGGACGTCGAGCGCGGCCAGGTCATCATCAAGCCGGGCTCGGTCACGCCGCACACCTCGTTCGAGGCCCAGGCGTACATCCTGTCGAAGGACGAGGGTGGCCGTCACACCCCGTTCTTCAACAACTACCGCCCGCAGTTCTACTTCCGCACCACCGACGTGACCGGCGTCGTGACCCTCCCCGAGGGCACCGAGATGGTCATGCCGGGCGACAACACTGAGATGACCGTTGAGCTCATCCAGCCCGTCGCGATGGAAGAGGGCCTGAAGTTCGCCATCCGTGAGGGTGGCCGGACCGTCGGCGCCGGCCAGGTCACCAAGATCACGAAGTAATTTCGCTGATCCGGTTGATCCGGTAGCTCCCGGCCTTCGGGCCGGGGGTCCGGGGCGCTGCCCCGAAAAAGCACGACGAGGAGCCCTGCCCGCCATCAGGTGGGCGGGGCTCCTTGACAGTTGGGCCCCGATTAGCCTTACGCGTCCCAGGTGTGGCACACTGTCCAGGTTGCTCGGTTGAGTGCCGATGCTGCGCGCCTCCCGCCGGGAGGACTGGAAGCGAGTCCCAGGTATTCGTCGTCCCTTCTCAGGGTCGGAAATACGGGAATCTTCCGGGAAGCGTCAGCGGGGTGCCTCGGCCAGGCGCCCGGTGGGTGTTCTTCCCCTGCCTACTCCTTCTGAAGGATCTCCTTTGCGGAGATTTACGGGAAGGGGTGCGACACGCCCGACCGCGTGGGTCGGAGAAGAACAGTGTTCCTCACGGAGCACAGCGCATCGGGTCCCAGAGCGTTTACGAGAGACAGGACTACGAAGTAGCCATGGCGGGACAGAAGATCCGCATCCGGCTCAAGGCCTACGACCACGAGGTCATCGACTCTTCGGCGAAGAAGATCGTCGAAACGGTGACCCGTACTGGTGCGTCGGTCGCGGGCCCGGTGCCGCTGCCCACTGAAAAGAACGTGTACTGCGTCATCAAGTCGCCGCACAAGTACAAGGACGCGCGCGAGCACTTCGAGATGCGCACGCACAAGCGCCTGATCGACATCCTCGACCCGACGCCCAAGACCGTTGACTCGCTGATGCGCCTGGACCTTCCGGCCGGCGTTGACATCGAGATCAAGCTCTGAGAGGCGCGGAAGAGATGGCTAAGCAGATCAAGGGCATCCTGGGCGAGAAGCTCGGCATGACCCAGGTCTGGGACGAGAACAACCGTGTCGTCCCGGTCACTGTGGTCAAGGCCGGCCCCTGTGTCGTTACCCAGGTGCGCACCAATGACCAGGACGGTTACGACTCCGTCCAGATCGCCTTCGGCGAGATCGACCCGCGCAAGGTGAACAAGCCCCTCAAGGGCCACTTCGCGAAGGCCGACGTCACCCCCCGTCGTCACCTCGTCGAGGTCCGTACCACCGACGCCGGTGAGTACACCCTCGGCCAGGAGCTGACCGCTGAGACCTTCGAGTCCGGCGTCAAGGTGGACGTGACCGGCAAGAGCAAGGGCAAGGGCTTCGCCGGCGTCATGAAGCGTCACGGCTTCCACGGCGGCAAGGCGTCCCACGGTGCCCACCGTGTGCACCGTAAGCCTGGCTCCATCGGTGGCTGCGCCACCCCGGGCCGCGTGTTCAAGGGCATGCGGATGGCCGGCCGTATGGGCAATGAGCGGGTCACCACCCAGAACCTGACCGTCCACGCCGTTGACGCGGAGAAGGGTCTGCTGCTCATCAAGGGCGCAGTTCCTGGTCCGAACGGCGGCCTCGTCCTGGTCCGTACCGCGGCCAAGGGGGCCTGAGGTAACCGATGAGCACCATTGACATCCTTTCGCCGGCAGGCGACAAGGCCGGTACCGTCGAGCTCCCCACGGAGATCTTCGACGCGAAGGTCAGCGTTCCGCTGATCCACCAGGTCGTTGTCGCACAGCTGGCCGCTGCCCGTCAGGGCACGCACAAGACCAAGACTCGCGGCGAGGTCCGCGGCGGTGGCAAGAAGCCGTACCGCCAGAAGGGCACCGGCCGCGCGCGCCAGGGTTCGACCCGTGCGCCGCAGTTCGCCGGCGGTGGCATCGTCCACGGCCCGCAGCCGCGTGACTACTCGCAGCGGACGCCCAAGAAGATGAAGGTTGCCGCCCTGCGCGGTGCCCTCACCGACCGGGCCCGCAACAGCCGTATCCACGTCGTTGCCGGCGTGGTCGAGGGCGACATCTCCACCAAGGCCGCCAAGACTCTCCTCGGCAAGGTCAGCGAGCGAAAGCACGTGCTCCTGGTCGCCGAGCGCAGCGACGAGGCCGCGTGGCTGTCCGCCCGCAACCTGCCCCAGGTGCACATCCTGGAGCCGGGCCAGCTGAACACGTACGACGTGCTCGTCTCCGACGACGTGGTCTTCACCAAGGCCGCCTTCGAGTCCTTCGTGTCTGGCCCCAAGGCCAACGCTGAGACCGAAGGGAGCGACGCCTGATGAGTGAGGCCGTCGTCACCAGCAAGACCTTCTCGGACCCGCGCGACATTCTCGTCAAGCCGGTTGTCTCGGAGAAGAGCTACGCCCTGCTGGACGAGAACAAGTACACGTTCATCGTCGCACCGGGCTCCAACAAGACCCAGATCAAGCAGGCCGTCGAGGCGGTCTTCTCGGTCAAGGTCACCGGGGTCAACACGATCAACCGGCAGGGCAAGCGCAAGCGCACCCGCACCGGTTACGGCAAGCGCGCCGACACGAAGCGCGCCATCGTGACCCTCGCCGAGGGCGACCGTATCGACATCTTCGGCGGCCCGGTCTCCTAACGGAGTCCGAGTCGTCCGGAATCGGACGAGGACTGAGAAATGGGTATCCGCAAGTACAAGCCGACGACCCCGGGCCGTCGTGGCTCCAGCGTCGCCGACTTTGTCGAGATCACGCGGTCCACGCCGGAGAAGTCGCTGGTCCGCCCGCTGCACAGCAAGGGCGGCCGTAACAACGCCGGTCGTGTGACCGTTCGCCACCAGGGCGGTGGCCACAAGCGCGCCTACCGAGTGATCGACTTCCGTCGTCACGACAAGGACGGCGTGCCGGCCAAGGTCGCGCACATCGAGTACGACCCGAACCGCACCGCGCGCATCGCGCTGCTGCACTACGCAGACGGCGAGAAGCGCTACATCATCGCGCCCCGTGGCCTGGCCCAGGGTGCTCGGATTGAGAACGGCGCTGGCGCCGACATCAAGCCGGGCAACAACCTGCCGCTGCGTCACATCCCCGTGGGTACGACGATCCACGCGATCGAGCTGCGTCCGGGCGGCGGTGCGAAGTTCGCCCGCTCGGCCGGTGCCTCCGTGCAGCTGCTGGCGAAGGAGGGCCGCATGGCCCACCTTCGTATGCCGTCCGGTGAGATCCGCCTGGTCGACGTGCGCTGCCGCGCCACCGTCGGCGAGGTCGGCAACGCCGAGCAGTCGAACATCAACTGGGGTAAGGCCGGCCGCATGCGCTGGAAGGGCGTCCGCCCGACCGTGCGTGGTGTCGTGATGAACCCCGTCGACCACCCGCACGGTGGTGGTGAGGGCAAGACCTCCGGTGGTCGCCACCCGGTCTCGCCGTGGGGTCAGAAGGAGGGTCGTACTCGTTCGCCGAAGAAGGCGAGCAACAAGTACATCGTCCGCCGCCGCAAGACGAACAAGAAGCGCTAGGAGCGGGTTTAGATGCCGCGCAGTCTCAAGAAGGGGCCCTTCGTCGACGACCACCTTTCCAAGAAGGTGGATGTTCAGAACGATGCCGGCACCAAGAACGTCATCAAGACCTGGTCCCGCCGCTCCATGATCGTCCCGGCCATGCTCGGCCACACGATCGCGGTGCACGACGGCCGCAAGCACGTCCCGGTGTTCGTCACCGAGTCGATGGTCGGCCACAAGCTCGGCGAGTTTGCGCCGACCCGCACCTTCCGCGGCCACGAGAAGGACGACCGCAAGTCGCGGCGTCGTTGATCGGCGGAGTGCGAAGACTATGACTGACACCGAAGGGACAACCATGGAAGCCAGGGCCCAGGCGCGGTACATCCGCGTCACGCCCATGAAGGCCCGCCGCGTGGTGGACCTTATCCGTGGCATGAATGCCACGGAGGCTCAGGCGGTCCTGCGTTTCGCCCCGCAGGCCGCGAGCGTGCCGGTGGGCAAGGTGCTTGACAGCGCCATTGCCAACGCCGCGCACAACTACGACCACACCGACGCCGGCAGCCTCGTCATCTCCGAGGCATAC
Source organism: Streptomyces sp. MCA2 (assembly GCF_023544705.1). Taxonomy (NCBI): domain Bacteria; kingdom Bacillati; phylum Actinomycetota; class Actinomycetes; order Kitasatosporales; family Streptomycetaceae; genus Streptomyces; species Streptomyces sp. MCA2. The sequence goes on along the minus strand of NZ_JAMJFM010000010.1, from coordinate 36,152 downwards.
GTCGACGAGGGCCCGACCCTGAAGCGGTTCCGTCCGCGTGCTCAGGGCCGTGCCTACCGGATCCGCAAGCGGACCAGCCACATCACCGTGGTCGTCAGCAGCAAGGAAGGAACCCGGTAATGGGCCAGAAGGTTAACCCGCACGGGTTCCGGCTCGGCATCACCACCGACTTCAAGTCGCGCTGGTACGCCGACAAGCTGTACAAGGACTACGTCAAGGAAGACGTCGCCATTCGTCGCATGATGACGAAGGGCATGGAGCGCGCCGGTATCTCCAAGGTGGAGATCGAGCGCACCCGTGAGCGCGTCCGCGTTGACATCCACACCGCTCGTCCGGGCATCGTCATCGGCCGCCGTGGCGCCGAGGCCGACCGCATCCGCGGCGAACTGGAGAAGCTGACCGGCAAGCAGGTCCAGCTGAACATCCTCGAGGTCAAGAACCCCGAGACCGATGCTCAGCTCGTGGCCCAGGCCGTCGCCGAGCAGCTCTCCTCCCGCGTCTCCTTCCGTCGCGCCATGCGTAAGAGCATGCAGTCGACGATGAAGGCCGGCGCCAAGGGCATCAAGATCCAGTGCGGCGGCCGTCTCGGCGGCGCCGAGATGTCCCGCTCGGAGTTCTACCGCGAGGGCCGTGTGCCCCTGCACACGCTCCGTGCGAACGTCGACTACGGCTTCTTCGAGGCCAAGACCACCTTCGGCCGTATCGGCGTGAAGGTCTGGATCTACAAGGGCGACGTCAAGAACATCGCCGAGGTGCGTGCCGAGAACGCTGCCGCCCGTGCGGGTAACCGCCCGGCTCGCGGTGGCGGCAACGACCGCCCGCGCCGCGGTGGCGAGCGTGGCGGCCGCGGTGGCCGCAAGCCGCAGCAGCAGACCGCCGCTGCCGAGGCCCCCAAGGCCGAGGCCGCTGCCGCTGCTCCGGCGGAGACCCCCGGAACGGAGGCCTGACCGACATGCTGATCCCTCGCAGGGTCAAGCACCGCAAGCAGCACCACCCGAAGCGCAGCGGTATGGCCAAGGGTGGCACCGAGCTGGCCTTCGGTGAGTACGGCATTCAGGCCGTCACCCCGGCTTACGTGACGAACCGTCAGATCGAGTCCGCTCGTATCGCGATGACCCGTCACATCAAGCGTGGCGGCAAGGTCTGGATCAACATTTACCCGGACCGCCCGCTCACGAAGAAGCCGGCCGAAACCCGCATGGGTTCCGGTAAGGGTTCTCCGGAGTGGTGGGTCGCGAACGTCAAGCCCGGTCGGGTGATGTTCGAGCTGTCCTTCCCGAACGAAAAGGTTGCCAAGGAGGCGCTGACCCGCGCCGCCCACAAGCTTCCGATGAAGTGCCGCATTGTGCGGCGCGAGGCAGGTGAGTCGTGATGGCGGCCGGTATCAAGGCGACCGAGCTGCGCGAGCTGAATGACGAGGACCTCGTCGGCAAGCTTCGTGAGGCCAAGGAGGAGCTGTTCAACCTCCGCTTCCAGGCGGCGACCGGACAGCTCGAGAACCACGGTCGGCTCAAGTCCGTCCGTAAGGACATCGCCCGGATCTACACCCTGATGCGTGAGCGCGAGCTGGGCATCGAGACGGTGGAGAGCGCCTGATGAGCGAGAAGAATGTGACTGAGACGAACGAGCGCGGTTTCCGCAAGACCCGTGAGGGTCTCGTCGTCAGCGACAAGATGGACAAGACCGTCGTCGTCGCCGTCGAGGACCGCGTCAAGCACGCGCTGTACGGCAAGGTCATCCGCCGTACCAACAAGCTCAAGGCGCACGACGAGCAGAACGCTGCCGGCGTCGGCGACCGCGTCCTCCTGATGGAGACCCGGCCGCTGTCCGCCACCAAGCGCTGGCGCATCGTCGAGATCCTCGAGAAGGCCAAGTAATCCCTCCTAGGGGGACCCCCTAGGAACAGTTCCGCCAGGCTCGGCAGGGGCTCGCCTCAGCAGAGGAAAGCCCCTGCCGGGAACCGGCAGACACACAGGAGATAGACGTGATCCAGCAGGAGTCGCGACTGCGGGTCGCCGACAACACTGGTGCGAAGGAAATCCTTTGCATCCGTGTTCTCGGTGGTTCCGGTCGCCGCTACGCGGGCATCGGTGACGTCATCGTCGCCACCGTGAAGGATGCGATCCCCGGTGGCAACGTGAAGAAGGGTGACGTCATCAAGGCGGTCATCGTTCGCACCGTCAAGGAGCGCCGCCGTCCGGACGGCTCGTACATCCGCTTCGACGAGAACGCGGCCGTCATCCTCAAGAACGATGGCGACCCCCGCGGCACCCGCATCTTCGGCCCCGTGGGCCGGGAGCTGCGCGAGAAGAAGTTCATGAAGATCATCTCGCTCGCGCCGGAGGTGCTGTAACCGATGAAGATCAAGAAGGGCGACCTGGTCCAGGTCATCACCGGTAAGGACAAGGGCAAGCAGGGCAAGGTCATCCAGGCCTTCCCCCGCGAGGACCGTGTCCTGGTCGAGGGTGTCAACCGGGTCAAGAAGCACACCAAGGCCGGACAGACCGCTCGTGGTTCGAAGACCGGCGGCATCGTGACGACCGAGGCCCCTGTCCACGTCAGCAATGTTCAGCTGGTCGTGGAGAAGGACGGCAACAAGGTCGTTACCCGCGTCGGATACCGCTTCGACGACGAGGGCAACAAGATCCGCGTTGCCAAGCGGACCGGTGAGGACATCTGATGACTGCCACCACCAACGCGCCGCGTCTGAAGACGCGCTACCGCGAAGAGATCGCCGGGAAGCTGAAGGACGAGTTCTCGTACGAGAACGTCATGCAGATCCCCGGTCTGACCAAGATCGTGGTCAACATGGGTGTGGGCGACGCCGCCCGCGACTCCAAGCTGATCGAGGGCGCCATCCGCGACCTCACCACGATCACCGGACAGAAGCCGGCCGTCACCAAGGCCCGTAAGTCCATCGCGCAGTTCAAGCTGCGTGAGGGCCAGCCGATCGGTGCCCACGTCACCCTCCGCGGTGACCGCATGTGGGAGTTCCTGGACCGCCTGCTGTCGCTGGCGCTGCCGCGCATCCGCGACTTCCGTGGTCTGTCCCCGAAGCAGTTCGACGGTCGGGGCAACTACACCTTCGGTCTCACGGAGCAGGTCATGTTCCACGAGATCGACCAGGACAAGATCGACCGGACGCGGGGCATGGACATCACCGTGGTCACCACGGCGTCCAACGACGATGAGGGCCGCGCCCTGCTTCGTCACCTCGGCTTCCCGTTCAAGGAGAACTGACCGTGGCGAAGAAGGCTCTGATCGCTAAGGCGGCTCGTAAGCCGAAGTTTGCTGTCCGCGCGTACACGCGTTGCCAGCGCTGCGGCCGTCCGCACTCCGTCTACCGCAAGTTCGGCCTGTGCCGCGTGTGCCTTCGTGAGATGGCTCACCGTGGCGAGCTGCCGGGCGTGACCAAGAGCTCCTGGTAATCCCTTCATTGGGATGACCAGGGCTCTCGGTAAGTATTCGGCCGGTGGGCGCCCCACCCCTTCTTTCCCGTAGGGTAGAAGGGTTTGGGGCGCCCCGCCGCCCGAGACCGACCGCGGGCCGAGCCCGCATAAAGTCGCTTACTACGCCGTAGGTCCCCGCGCCGCACCCGTCCCGACTCTGATCGGGGAGAGGGATGGCGCACATAGGAAACCCCGGCGAGAGAGGCCGAAGGCCAATTCATGACCATGACTGATCCCATCGCAGACATGCTGACCCGTCTGCGTAACGCGAACTCGGCATACCACGACGACGTCGTGATGCCGCACAGCAAGATCAAGTCGCACATCGCGGAGATCCTCCAGCAGGAGGGCTACATCACCGGCTGGCGCGTCGAGGACGCCGAGGTTGGCAAGAACCTCGTCCTCGAGCTGAAGTTCGGCCCGAACCGCGAGCGCTCGATCGCCGGCATCAAGCGGATCTCGAAGCCGGGCCTGCGGGTCTACGCAAAGTCCACAAGTCTGCCGAAGGTCCTCGGCGGCCTGGGCGTGGCGATCATCTCCACGTCCCACGGTCTCCTGACCGGTCAGCAGGCCAGCAAGAAGGGCGTGGGTGGGGAAGTCCTCGCCTACGTCTGGTAACCAGGGAACGGAGGAATAGCTAATGTCGCGTATTGGCAAGCTGCCCATCCAGGTTCCCGCTGGTGTGGACGTCACCATCGAGGGCCGTACGGTCGCGGTGAAGGGCCCCAAGGGTTCCCTCTCGCACACCGTCGCGGCGCCCATCGAGGTCGCCAAGGGTGAGGACGGCGTGATCAACGTCGTCCGCCCGAACGACGAGCGTCAGAACAAGGCCCTGCACGGCCTGTCCCGCACGCTGGTGGCGAACATGATCACCGGCGTGACCCAGGGCTACAGCAAGGCGCTCGAGATCAGCGGTGTCGGTTACCGCGTCCAGGCGAAGGGCTCCAACCTGGAGTTCTCCCTGGGCTACAGCCACCCGATCCTGATCGAGGCCCCCGAGGGCATCTCCTTCAAGGTCGAGTCCCCGACCAAGCTCAGCGTCGAGGGCATCGACAAGCAGAAGGTCGGCGAGGTTGCGGCGAACATCCGCAAGCTGCGCAAGCCTGACCCGTACAAGGCCAAGGGCGTCAAGTACGCCGGCGAGGTCATCCGCCGCAAGGTCGGAAAGGCTGGTAAGTAAGCCATGGCATACGGTGTGAAGATCGCCAAGGGCGACGCTTACAAGCGGGCCGCTGCAAAGCGGCGCCACATCCGCATCCGTAAGCGGATTTCGGGTACCCCGGAGCGTCCGCGTCTGGTGGTGACGCGGTCCAACCGTGGCATCACCGCTCAGGTCATCGACGACATTGCGGGCCACACGCTGGCCTCGGCGTCGAGCCTGGACGCGTCGATCCGTGGTGGCGAGGGCGACAAGAGCGCTCAGGCCCAGAAGGTCGGCTCCCTGGTCGCCGAGCGTGCCAAGGCCGCCGGTGTCGAGGCCGTCGTGTTCGACCGTGGTGGCAAGCAGTACGCCGGGCGGATTGCCGCTCTGGCCGACGCCGCCCGCGAAGCCGGGCTGAAGTTCTAAGCCCCGGTTCCGGAGCTAGCGGACGTAACAGAGAGAGGTAAATCCAATGGCTGGACCCCAGCGCCGCGGGAGCGGTGCCGGTGGCGGCGAGCGGCGGGACCGGAAGGGTCGCGACGGTGGCGCTGCCGCCGAGAAGACCGCATACGTTGAGCGCGTTGTCGCGATCAACCGTGTCGCCAAGGTTGTCAAGGGTGGCCGTCGCTTCAGCTTCACCGCGCTGGTCGTGGTGGGCGATGGTGACGGCACCGTAGGTGTCGGTTACGGCAAGGCCAAGGAAGTTCCGGCTGCCATCGCCAAGGGCGTGGAAGAGGCCAAGAAGAACTTCTTCAAGGTCCCCCGTATCCAGGGCACCATCCCTCACCCCATCCAGGGCGAGAAGGCTGCGGGCGTTGTCCTGCTCAAGCCGGCTTCCCCCGGTACCGGTGTGATCGCCGGTGGCCCCGTGCGTGCCGTTCTGGAGTGCGCGGGCATCCACGACGTGCTGAGCAAGTCGCTCGGTTCGTCGAACCCGATCAACATCGTGCACGCCACGGTGACCGCGCTTCAGGGCCTTCAGCGCCCCGAGGAGATCGCGGCCCGTCGTGGCCTGCCGCTGGAGGACGTTGCTCCCGCCGCTCTGCTGCGGGCGCGTGCCGGGGTGACCGCGTAATGGCGCACCTCAAGATCACGCAGACGAAGTCTTTCATCGGTAGCAAGCAGAACCACCGCGACACCCTTCGTTCGCTGGGCCTCAAGCGGCTCAACGACGTGGTTGTCAAGGAGGACCGCCCCGAGTTCCGCGGAATGGTGCACACCGTCCGCCACCTCGTGACGGTTGAGGAGGTCGACTGACATGGCGGAGAACAACCCGCTGAAGGTCCACAACCTCCGTCCTGCCCCGGGTGCCAAGACCGCCAAGACCCGTGTCGGTCGTGGTGAGGCGTCCAAGGGTAAGACCGCTGGTCGTGGTACCAAGGGCACGAAGGCCCGTTACCAGGTTCCGGAGCGCTTCGAGGGCGGGCAGATGCCCCTCCACATGCGCCTCCCGAAGCTGAAGGGCTTCAAGAACCCCGCCCACAAGCAGTTCCAGGTCGTGAACCTGACCAAGCTGGCCGAGCTCTACCCGCAGGGTGGCGAGGTCACGGTGGCCGATCTGGTTGCCAAGGGCGCGGTGCGCAAGAACGAGCTCGTCAAGGTCCTTGGCCAGGGCGAGGTCTCCGTGGCGCTTCAGGTTTCGGTTGACGCCGTTTCCGGCTCCGCCAAGGAGAAGATCGCCGCTGCCGGCGGCGCCGTCACCGAGCTCATCTGAGTTCGTTGGTTCAACTGACCGGGGATGCCCATCGTTTGGGCATCCCCGGTTGGTCGTTCCACGGGGGTAGGGTCGCCGGTAAGGTGGCATGGACTGTTGTTTTCCGGGGCCCCGGTCCCGGGCCCCCGCCGCGCGGGCCGTGTCCGCGCGGTTTTTAGCCGCTCACTATTCGTCGATCCTCAAGACCGTCACCTCCCGCATTCAAGGCGGGGGGCGCAGGAGGCACCGTGCTCACCGCGTTCGCCCGAGCGTTCAAGACGCCCGACCTGCGCAAGAAGCTGCTGTTCACATTGGGCATCGTGGTGCTCTACCGGATCGGCGCACACGTTCCGGTCCCCGGGGTGAACTACGCGAACGTCGAGACCTGCATGAAGCAGGCCGGCGGTAACAGCGGGTTGTTCGCCCTGGTGAACATGTTCAGCGGTGGTGCGCTGCTTCAGATCACGATCTTCGCGCTGGGGATCATGCCGTACATCACGGCGAGCATCATCCTCCAGCTGCTGACCGTGGTGATTCCGCGGCTGGAAGCCCTCAAGAAAGAGGGGCAGTCCGGCCAGGCGAAGATCACCCAGTACACCCGCTATCTGACCGTGGCGCTCGCCATCCTCCAGGGCACCGGCCTGGTGGCCACCGCCCGCAGCGGTGCGCTCTTCCAGAGCTGCCCGGTCGCCAGCGAGATCGTGCCCAGCGACTCCGTCTTCACCACCATCACGATGGTCATCACGATGACCGCCGGTACGGCCCTGATCATGTGGCTCGGCGAGATGGTGACCGACCGCGGCATCGGCAACGGCATGTCGATCCTGATGTTCATCTCGATCGCCGCCGGCTTCCCGGGCGCGCTGTGGCAGATCAAGCTCCAGGGCAAGCTGGCCGACGGCTGGATCGAGTTCTTCGCGGTGATCGCGGTGGGCCTGGCGATGGTCGCCCTGGTGGTCTTCGTCGAGCAGGCTCAGCGGCGCATCCCGGTGCAGTACGCGAAGCGGATGATCGGCCGCCGGTCCTACGGCGGTACGTCCACGTACATCCCGCTCAAGGTGAACCAGGCGGGTGTGATTCCCGTCATCTTCGCGTCATCGCTGCTCTACATTCCAGCCCTCGTTGCACAGTTCAGCGGGTCGAAGGCGGCATGGGCGACGTGGGTCGCCACCAACTTCACCAAGGGAAATCACCCGGTTTACATCGTTACGTACTTCCTGCTGATCGTCTTCTTCGCCTTTTTCTACGTCGCCATCAGCTTCAACCCCGAAGAAGTTGCCGACAACATGAAGAAGTATGGTGGCTTCATCCCGGGTATCCGGGCTGGTCGCCCGACGGCCGAGTACCTCAGCTACGTGCTCAACCGGATCACGTGGCCGGGCTCGCTGTACCTGGGGCTGATCGCGCTCGTACCAACAGTGGCGTTGGTGCTTTTCAACGCGAACCAGAACTTCCCGTTCGGCGGGACGAGCATCCTCATCATCGTGGGTGTGGGCCTGGAGACCGTGAAGCAGATCGAGAGCCAGCTTCAGCAGCGCAACTACGAAGGGTTCCTCCGCTGATGCGAATCGTCCTCGTCGGACCCCCGGGGGCCGGCAAGGGTACGCAGGCTGCGTACCTTGCCAAGAACCTCGAGATCCCGCACATCTCCACGGGGGACCTGTTCCGCGCCAACATCAGCCAGGGCACGCCCCTCGGCCGCGAGGCGAAGTCGTACATGGACGCCGGCAACCTGGTGCCCGACTCGGTCACCATCGCGATGGCCGAGGACCGGATGGAGCAGCCCGACGCGGCCAACGGCTTCCTGCTGGACGGCTTCCCGCGGAACCTGGGCCAGGCCAAGGCGCTGGACGAGTACCTCAAGGACAAGAACCTCACGCTGGACGCCGTCCTGGACCTGGAGGTCCCCGAGGACGAGGTCGTGAAGCGGATCGCCGGCCGGCGCATCTGCCGCAACGACAGCAGCCATGTCTTCCACGCCGAGTACAACAAGCCGAAGGCGGAGGGCGTCTGCGACACCTGCGGCGGCGAGCTGTACCAGCGGGACGACGACCGCGAGGAGACCGTCCGCAAGCGGCTGGAGGTCTACCACACGGAGACCGAGCCGATCATCGACTACTACAAGGCCCAGGACCTGGTCGTCACCATCCCGGCCATGGGCAAGGTCGACGAGGTCACCAAGCGCGCGATGGCGGCCCTGCCGTCCCGGGACGCGTAGCAGCACACGGCTTCCGATACGGCCGCGGTGCCCGCAAGGGGCACCGCGGCCGTATCGTGTACGGGGCGGTCGTGACGGCCGCCGGACAAGCGTTGTAGTCGGTTCAGGAAGGCGCCAGCCGTCATGGTGGAGATCAAGACCCCCGAGCAGATCGCGAAGATGCGCGAGGCGGGGCTGGTGGTCGCCGCCATTCACGCGGCGACCCGGAAGGCCGCGGTGCCCGGCGCCACGACCAAGGACCTGGACGACGCGGCGCGCAAGGTGCTCGCCGAGCACGGAGCGAAGTCGAACTTCCTCGGCTACGGGGGCTTCCCCGCGACGATCTGCACCTCGGTCAACGATGTCGTGGTCCACGGCATCCCCGACACCGAGACGGTGCTCCAGAACGGCGACATCATCTCCATCGACTGCGGCGCGATCATCGACGGCTGGCACGGCGACGCGGCGTACACCGCCTTCGTCGGGACCGGTCACTCCGCGGAGCTGGTCGAGCTCAGCCGGGTCACCGAGGAGTCGATGTGGGCGGGCATCGCGGCGGTCGCCAAGGGCAACCGGCTGGTCGACATCTCCAAGGCGATCGAGGGCTACATCCGCCGCCAGCCCCGTCCGGCCGGCGGTAAGTACGGCATCGTCGAGGACTACGGCGGCCACGGCATCGGCTCGCAGATGCACATGGACCCGCATCTGCTGAACTACGTGGACCGCAAGCGCGGCCGCGGCCCGAAGCTGGTGCCCGGCTTCTGCATCGCCATCGAGCCGATGGTCAACCTCGGCACGGCCAAGACCCACGTCCTCGACGACGACTGGACGGTCAAGTCGAACGACGGCAGCTGGTCCTCGCACTGGGAGCACTCGGTCGCGCTGACCGAGGACGGCCCGCTGGTGCTGACCGCGCCGGACGGCGGCAAGGCCAAGCTGGCCGAGCTGGGGATCACTGTGGCGCCCGACCCTTCCGCACGGTCCTGAGGACCTGCGAGCACCCTCACTTCGCCTGAGCCGACCGCCCTGACGGGGCCGTCGGCGTAAGGATCTCCCCGAGTGGGCAATAATCCTGGATTCGTCTTTTCCCAGGCGCTGTCGTAGACTGACGCGTCGGCTCTCGTGCATCCGTATGCCCTCTTGGTTGAGGGCGAGGTGCGGGGGTGTCGATCAAGGTAGCCGATTCGAAGGGCGAAGCGTGGCCAAGAAGCAAGGTGCCATCGAGATCGAGGGCACCGTGATCGAGTCTCTCCCGAACGCCATGTTCAAGGTGGAGCTCCAGAACGGTCACAAGGTCCTCGCGCACATCAGCGGCAAGATGCGGATGCACTACATCCGTATCCTCCCGGATGACCGGGTCGTGGTGGAGCTTTCTCCGTACGACCTGACGCGTGGCCGGATCGTCTACCGATACAAGTAGATCTTGTCGCCGCCCCGCTCCCGTGGGGTGACGGCACTGACCCGGAGAACCTCACACCCATGAAGGTCAAGCCGAGCGTCAAGAAGATCTGCGACAAGTGCAAGGTGATCCGCCGCCACGGCCGGGTCATGGTCATCTGCGACAACCTGCGCCACAAGCAGCGCCAGGGCTGACGCACGCCGACCACCTGCATTTCGCAGTTTTCGCGCGACGCAAGCACATACGTACATACGCAGTCACCCGACCCCGCATTTCTCGCGTGGGACGACACCCTCGGCTCGGAGGCCGGGGACCCGGCTCGTAATTCTTCAGAGTCTTACGGGAACGGTGCTGCGGAAGACCTCCGAATAGCCATCAGGAGCCACATCAATGGCACGCCTCGCAGGCGTTGATCTCCCGCGCGAAAAGCGTGTGGAGGTCGCCCTCACCTACGTCTTCGGTATCGGGCGGACGCTGTCGCAGCAGACTCTCGCCGCCACCGGCGTGAACCCGAACACCCGTGTTCGCGATCTTGCCGAGGAAGACCTCATCAAGATCCGCGAGTTCGTGGACAACAACCTCAAGACCGAGGGTGACCTCCGTCGCGAGATTCAGGCCGACATCCGCCGCAAGGTCGAGATCGGCTGCTACCAGGGTCTGCGTCACCGTCGCGGTCTGCCGGTGCACGGTCAGCGCACCAGCACGAACGCCCGTACCCGCAAGGGTCCGCGTCGCGCGATCGCCGGCAAGAAGAAGCCGGGCAAGAAGTAGTCCTCAGCAGGACGCACTGTGTGCTCCGGGGGACGCCCCCCGGACCCCTGCAAGCGGTCTTCGCTGTAGGACCGACCACCTCCACGGGAGTAATGAATGCCTCCGAAGGGCCGTACGGCCGGCGCCAAGAAGGTGCGCCGCAAGGAGAAGAAGAACGTTGCCCACGGGCACGCTCACATCAAGAGCACGTTCAACAACACGATCGTTTCGATCACGGACCCCACGGGCAACGTGATCTCTTGGGCCTCTGCCGGCCACGTCGGCTTCAAGGGCTCGCGCAAGTCCACCCCCTTCGCCGCGCAGATGGCCGCCGAGTCGGCCGCGCGTCGCGCGCAGGAGCACGGCATGCGCAAGGTCGACGTCTTCGTCAAGGGTCCCGGCTCCGGCCGTGAGACCGCGATCCGCTCCCTCCAGGCCACCGGCCTCGAGGTGGGTTCGATCCAGGACGTCACCCCCACTCCGCACAACGGATGCCGCCCGCCCAAGCGTCGCCGCGTCTGACCAGCTGAAGTAGGAGACAACACAATATGGCGCGTTACACCGGGGCCGACTGCAAGCGATGCCGTCGGGAGAAGCAGAAGCTCTTCCTCAAGGGGAGCAAGTGCGAGAGCGCAAAGTGCCCGATCGAGATCCGTCCTTACCCCCCGGGTGAGCACGGTCGCGGGCGCACCAAGGACAGCGAGTACCTGCTCCAGCTTCGTGAGAAGCAGAAGTGCAGCCGTATCTACGGTGTCCTTGAGAAGCAGTTCGTGAACTACTACAAGGAAGCGAACCAGAAGTCCGGCAAGACCGGTGAGAACCTTCTGCGCATCCTTGAGACCCGCCTCGACAACGTGGTCTACCGGGCCGGCTTTGCCAAGTCCCGCGACCACGCCCGTCAGCTGGTGCGTCACGGACACATCACCGTGAACGGCCGCAAGACCGACATTCCGTCGGCTCGGGTGGCTGCGAACGACATCATCGAGGTCCGCGGGAGCTCCCGGAACCTGACCCCGTTCGCGGTGGCGCAGGCCGAGGCCGGCGAGAGGACCGTTCCGGCCTGGCTGGAAGCGATTCCCTCGAACCTGCGGATCCTCGTGCACAGCATGCCCGAGCGCCAGGTGATCGACACCCAGGTGCAGGAGCAGCTGATCGTTGAGCTCTACTCCAAGTAAGAGCTGACCGGTGGGGGCGGTACGGAGCCTATGGCGCCGTGCCGCCCGTACCCTTGTCAGTACAGCGGGCGTCAAATAGCGGGCGTCCACGACTGAAGGATCGAACACCATGCTGATTGCTCAGCGTCCCTCTTTGACCGAAGAGGTCGTCGACGAATACCGCTCCCGGTTCGTGATCGAGCCGCTGGAGCCGGGCTTCGGCTACACCCTCGGCAACTCTCTGCGTCGTACGCTCCTCTCCTCGATTCCGGGTGCGGCGGTCACGTCCATCCGCATCGACGGTGTCCTGCACGAGTTCACCACCGTGCCGGGCGTCAAGGAGGACGTCACCGACCTCATCCTCAACATCAAGCAGCTGGTCGTCTCCTCGGAGCACGACGAGCCGGTCGTGATGTACCTGCGCAAGCAGGGCCCCGGCCTGGTCACCGCTGCTGACATCGCCCCGCCGGCCGGTGTCGAGGTGCACAACCCGGACCTGGTCCTCGCCACGCTCAACGGCAAGGGCAAGCTGGAGATGGAGCTGACCGTCGAGCGCGGTCGCGGCTACGTCTCCGCCGTCCAGAACAAGCAGGTGGGCCAGGAGATCGGCCGTATCCCGGTCGACTCCATCTACTCGCCGGTGCTCAAGGTCACGTACAAGGTCGAGGCGACCCGTGTCGAGCAGCGCACCGACTTCGACAAGCTGATCGTCGACGTCGAGACCAAGCAGGCCATGCGCCCGCGTGACGCCATGGCGTCCGCCGGTAAGACCCTGGTCGAGCTGTTCGGTCTGGCGCGCGAGCTCAACATCGACGCCGAGGGCATCGACATGGGCCCGTCCCCGACGGACGCCGCCCTGGCCGCCGATCTGGCGCTGCCGATCGAGGAGCTGGAGCTCACGGTCCGCTCGTACAACTGCCTCAAGCGTGAGGGCATCCACTCCGTGGGTGAGCTCGTGGCGCGCTCCGAGGCCGACCTGCTCGACATCCGCAACTTCGGTGCGAAGTCGATCGACGAGGTCAAGGCGAAGCTGGCCGGTATGGGCCTGGCGCTGAAGGACTCGCCTCCCGGGTTCGACCCGACCGCCGCCGCCGACGCGTTCGGCGCCGACGACGACGCGGATGCGGGCTTCGTGGAGACCGAGCAGTACTAAGAGCTCGGGCGCGACTTCCGGATTGTGACTGCGCGGCCGCTGTGGCTGGTCGCGCAGTTCCCCGCGCCCCTTACGGGGGCGCAGGTTGTTGCCGGTGAGCGACCGCTCACCGGGTCCTGACCTCGGTACCTAATACGGCCGGGGCAGATACCAAGGAGAAAGAAAATGCCGAAGCCCGCCAAGGGTGCCCGTCTGGGCGGCAGCGCTGCGCACGAGCGCCTCATGCTGCGCAACCTGGCCACCTCGCTCTTCGAGCACGGCCGCATCACGACGACCGAGGCCAAGGCCCGTCGTCTGCGTCCGTACGCGGAGCGCCTGGTGACCAAGGCGAAGAAGGGCGACCTTCACAACCGCCGTCAGGTCATGCAGCTGATCTCGGACAAGAGCATCGTGCACACGCTCTTCACGGAGATCGCCCCGCGGTTCGAGAACCGCCCGGGTGGCTACACCCGTATCACCAAGATCGGTAACCGCCGTGGCGACAACGCGCCCATGGCTGTCATCGAGCTGGTGGAGGCGCTGACCGTGGCCCAGCAGGCCACCGGTGAGGCCGAGGCCGCGACGAAGCGTGCGGCCAAGGACGCGGAGGCGGCCACGGCTGCCGAGGCGACCGAGGAGTCGAAGGACGCCTGAGTCCTGACTTACGTGTGAGCGGGTCCGCCCTTCGGGGCGGGCCCGCTTTCGCGTGGGTGGGCGGGCTGAGCTCCGCCGTGGGCGGCGGGGCGGGCCCGCCGCGGCCGGGTTCTGCCCGTGCCGCACCGACGGTCCACGGCGTGAGGGAGGATTGCTGTCGTGAGTGACGAAGTGGAGCCCGGGTTCGTCCGGGTACGGATGGACCTTTCCTACGACGGAAAGGACTTTTCCGGGTGGGCGAAGCAGGCCGGCGGGCGGCGGACCGTGCAGGGGGAGATCGAGGACGCGCTGCGGACGGTGACGCGGTCCGGGGAGACGTATGAGCTCACCGTGGCCGGGCGGACGGACGCGGGGGTCCACGCGCGGGGCCAGGTGGCGCATGTGGACCTGCCCGGGGCGGTGTGGGCCGAGCACCGGGAGAGGCTGCTGCGGCGGCTGGCCGGGCGGCTGCCGAAGGACGTGCGGGTGTGGCGGCTGGCCGAGGCGCCGTACGGGTTCAACGCACGGTTCTCGGCTATCTGGCGGCGGTACGCGTACCGGGTGACCGATCACCACGGGGGCGTGGACCCGCTGCTGCGGAGCCATGTGCTGTGGCACGACTGGGAGCTGGACGTCGACGCGATGAACGAGGCCTCGCGGCCACTGCTGGGGGAGCACGACTTCGCGGCGTACTGCAAGCGGCGGGAGGGCGCGACGACGATCCGTACGCTCCAGGAGCTGAGCTGGTCGCGGGGGGCGGACGGGATCATCACGGCGACCGTCCGGGCGGATGCCTTCTGCCACAACATGGTGCGGTCGCTGGTGGGGGCGATGCTGTTCGTGGGGGACGGGCACCGGCCGGTGGAGTGGCCCGGGAAGGTGCTGGCCGCCGGGGTGCGGGACTCCGCCGTGCATGTCGTACGGCCGCACGGGCTGACGCTGGAGGAGGTCGGCTACCCGGCCGATGAGCTGCTGATGGCGCGCAATCAGGAGGCGCGGAACAAGCGGACGCTACCCGGGAGCGGGAGCGCGGCCGGCTGCTGCTGACCGGTGGCCTGGAAGGCCTCGCCGGTGGCGCCGCCGGGACGGGCGGCGCCACCGAGGACGGTCAGGACTTGCCGGCCTTCTTCTGGGCTTCCCTCAGCTGCTGCTCGGCGACCTTCGCGGCCTGGTCCTTGCCGCGCTGGGTGATCTGGCTGAACGCGTAGGACCCGCCGTCCTGGGCGATCTGCCGGGCCTTGGTCTCGGTGGCGGTGACGTCCTTGCCGTTGAGGTAGCCGGCGATCGTGAAGTAGGCGTAGCGGCCGGTGGCATTGGTCGCCATCCGGCACTTCGTGCCCTGGCAGAAGTCCGCGGGGACACCGCCGCCGGGCAGCGGCATGAGGTTGGCCTTGTTCTCGTTCATGACCTTGGCGGCCTTGGCGGGGGAGTCGAAGACCGCGATGCCGACGGTGACGGCGACGCCGCCCTTGGCGTACGTGGCGCGCAGCAGCTGCTTGCAGCCGTTGTGGGACAGCGACGAGACGAGCGGTCCCTGGGCGGCGGCGGTGCAGTCCGTGGTGGTGGCGGTCTTGGTGCGCGGGTAGCTGTGCTCGCCGACGACCATGCTCTTCTGCGCGAAGAGGGTGGCCGGGGTGAGCGGCGCCTTGTCCTTCTTCGGGTCGGAGATGAAGTCCCGCGGGTTGGGCGGGGGCGGCACGGAGACGTCGGGGAAGGACGGCTTGTCGTCCGGCACCGCGGCCTGGTCGGACGCCGTGGGCGCCGCCGTCGGGTTGCCGCCCGGAGAACCACTGCCGCCGGCCATGACGGCGACGGTGACGATGCCGGCCACCGCGAGGGCCGCCAGCGCACCGCCGCCGATCCACAAGCGGCGTTTGCGGCGTGCCTGTGCCTCGCTCTCCGCGGCGAGTGCACCCCAGTCCGGAGTGGACGACGACGAACCCCCGGGGCCGTCGAACGGCCCCCCTTGCCCAAAGCTCATGCCGCGCATCCTAATGGGGTTGGTGGAACGCTCGAAGGGGGGTCACAATCCCGCTCATGGGACATCTTGAGGCCGGACATCTGGAGTACTACCTGCCGGACGGGAGGGTCCTGCTGGGGGATGTGTCCTTCCGGGTGGGAGAGGGCGCGTCGGTCGCGTTGGTGGGGGCCAACGGTGCCGGCAAGACGACACTGCTGCGGCTGATCGCGGGGGAGCTCCAGCCGCACGGCGGGGCGGTGACCGTCAGCGGCGGACTGGGCGTGATGCCGCAGTTCGTGGGCTCCGTACGGGACGAGCGCACGGTGCGTGACCTGCTGGTCTCCGTGGCGCAGCCGCGGATCAGACAGGCCGCGGCGGCGGTGGACGCCGCCGAGCTGGCGATCATGACCGCCGGGGACGACGACGAGGCCGTGCAGATGGCCTATGCCCAGGCGCTCAGCGACTGGGCCGAGGCGCGCGGCTACGAGGCCGAGACGGCCTGGGACATCTGCACCATGGCCGCGCTGGGCATGCCGTATGAGAAGGCCCAGTGGCGGCAGGTGCGCACGCTGTCCGGGGGCGAGCAGAAGCGGCTGGTGCTGGAGTCGCTGCTGCGCGGCACGGACGAGGTGCTGCTGCTGGACGAGCCGGACAACTATCTGGACGTACCCGGCAAGCGCTGGCTGGAGGAGCAGCTCCGGCAGACCCGTAAGACCGTGCTGTTCGTCTCGCACGACCGGGAGCTGCTGGCCCGTGCCGCGGAGAAGATCGTCAGCGTCGAGCCGGGCCCGGCGGGATCCGATGTCTGGGTGCACGGCGGCGGCTTCGACACCTACCACGACGCGCGCAAGGAGCGTTTCGCCCGCTTCGAGGAGCTGCGGCGGCGCTGGGACGAGAAGCATGCGCAGCTGAAGAAGCTGGTGGTCTCGCTGCGGCAGGCGGCCTCGGTCAGCCATGAGCTGGCCTCGCGCTATGCGGCGGCGCAGACCCGGCTGAAGAAGTTCGAGGAGGCCGGGCCGCCGCCGGAGCCGCCGCGCGAGCAGGACATCACCATGCGGCTGCGCGGCGGGCGCACCGGCGTACGGGCGGTCACCTGCGAGAACCTGGAGCTGACCGGCCTGATGAAGCCGTTCGACCTGGAGATCTTCTACGGCGAACGGGTCGCGGTCCTCGGCTCCAACGGCTCCGGCAAGTCGCACTTCCTGCGGCTGCTGGCCGGGGACGAGCAGAACCCGGTCCCGCACACCGGCGCATGGAAGCTCGGCGCCCGGGTCGTCCCGGGCCACTTCGCGCAGACCCACGCCCACCCGGAGCTGCTGGGCCGCGCCCTGCTCGACATCCTGTGGACCGAGCACGCCAAGGACAAGGGCCAGGCCATGTCGGCGCTGCGCCGCTACGAGCTGGAGCAACAGGCCGAGCAGCGCTTCGAGCGGCTCTCCGGCGGCCAGCAGGCGCGCTTCCAGATCCTGCTGCTGGAGCTGTCCGGCACGACGGCGCTGCTGCTCGACGAGCCGACGGACAACCTGGACCTGGAGTCGGCGGAGGCGCTCCAGGAGGGGCTGGAGGCGTACGAGGGGACGGTGGTGGCGGTGACGCATGACCGCTGGTTCGCCCGGTCCTTCGACCGCTACCTGGTGTTCGGGTCGGACGGGCTGGTGCGGGAGACGTCGGAGCCGGTGTGGGACGAGCGGCGGGTGGTGCGGGACCGGTAGCGGCGTTTTCCCGCCGGAGCGGGTGTGCAGCGTGCGGCGGCCGACACCCACGGTGACCGTGGAGGCGGCGGTGGGACGGGACCGCACGCCGGTTCGGGGGGCGTTTTGACCCGACCGGGGCCGGGCCGGTATTCTGCCTGTTCGTTATGCGTATTGGCTTGCTCTATCTCACGTGAGGGGGCCCTTACGCGGTCCATCGGGCCGATGACCAGCGACGGACGATCGGGTTGCGTCACCCGTAGTGCCGCTCCTGCTGGTGTGATCGATCGTGGTGACCAGTACAGGACCCGTCCCCGCGGCCCCAGGGCCAGGGGATACCCCACCTCTGAAGAAGCGAAGGCTAACCGTGCGTACGTTCAGCCCCAAGCCCGGCGATGTCCAGCGCCAGTGGCACATCATTGACGCGCAGGACGTTGTCCTGGGCCGTCTGGCCACCCAGGCCGCGTCCCTCCTGCGGGGTAAGCACAAGCCCGTTTACGCGCCGCACGTTGACATGGGTGACTTCGTCATCATCGTCAACGCCGACAAGGTGCACCTGTCGGGCAACAAGCGGACCCAGAAGATGGCCTACCGCCACTCTGGCTTCCCGGGTGGTCTGCGCTCCGTCCGCTACGACGAGCTGCTCGACAAGAACCCCGAGAAGGCCGTCGAGAAGGCCATCAAGGGCATGCTCCCCAAGAACACCCTCGGCCGTCAGATGCTCTCGAAGCTGAAGGTCTACGCGGGCGCCGAGCACCCGCACGCTGCGCAGCAGCCGGTCCCGTTCGAGATCACCCAGGTCGCGCAGTAAGTCCGGCCACCCCCTAAGACGACAGAGAATTCTGAGGAGCATCGTGGCCGAGACCACTCCCGAGACCGTCATCGAGAACGACGACGCCGTCGAGGAATACACCACTGAGACCGAGGTCGTGGAGTCGGAGTACACCTCCGAGTCCCTCGCCTCCCGCTTCGGCGACCCGCAGCCGGCTGCCGGCCTGGGCCGTCGCAAGAACGCCATCGCCCGCGTCCGGATCGTTCCGGGCACCGGCCAGTGGAAGATCAACGGTCGCACCCTTGAGGGCTACTTCCCCAACAAGGTGCACCAGCAGGAAGTCAACGAGCCCTTCAAGGTGCTCGAGCTCGACAACCGCTACGACGTCGTGGCCCGCATCTCCGGCGGCGGCATCTCCGGCCAGGCCGGTGCGCTGCGCCTGGGCGTGGCCCGTGCGCTGAACGAGGCGGACGTGGACAACAACCGCGGCGCGCTGAAGAAGGCCGGATTCCTCAAGCGTGACGACCGTGCGGTCGAGCGCAAGAAGGCCGGTCTGAAGAAGGCCCGTAAGGCGCCGCAGTACAGCAAGCGCTAATCCGCGCTCGCTGCGACATGCAGCACTTGGCGAACGCCCCGGTGGCACGGATCCGTGCTGCCGGGGCGTTCGGCTATCCACGACCAGGGGCGTATACCTGGACTTAATGCTCTGGTCCAAGCTCATCTACTCGGAGGACACCAGTGGGACGACTCTTCGGCACGGACGGTGTGCGCGGCGTCGCCAATGCGGATCTGACGGCGGAGCTGGCGCTCGGTCTGTCGGTCGCTGCGGCGCATGTGCTCGCGGAAGCGGGCACATTCGAAGGTCACCGGCCGGTGGCGGTGGTCGGACGCGATCCACGCGCGTCCGGTGAGTTCCTGGAGGCCGCGGTCGTCGCGGGTCTGGCCAGCGCCGGCGTGGACGTGCTGCGGGTGGGCGTGCTTCCGACCCCGGCGGTCGCGTATCTGACCGGCTCGCTCGGCGCGGACCTCGGCGTGATGCTCTCCGCCAGCCACAACCCGATGCCCGACAACGGCATCAAGTTCTTCGCCCGTGGCGGCCACAAGCTCGCCGACGAGCTGGAGAACCGGATCGAGCAGACCTACCGCGCACACAGCTCCGGCGAGCCGTGGGAGCGGCCGACCGGCGCCGGCGTGGGCCGGGTCACCGTCTACGACGAGGGCTTCGACAACTACGTCGCGCATCTCGTCGGCGTCCTGCCCAACCGCCTGGACGGGCTGAAGATCGTCATCGACGGCGCCCACGGTGCGGCGTCGCGGGTCTCGCCCGAGGCGTTCGCGCGGGCCGGCGCCGATGTCATCACGATCGGCACCGACCCCGACGGCCTCAACATCAACGACGGCTGTGGCTCCACCCACCTCCAGCTGCTGCGGGCGGCCGTCGTCGAGCACGGCGCCGACCTGGGTGTGGCCCACGACGGCGACGCCGACCGGTGCCTGGCCGTGGACCGCGAGGGCAACGAGGTCGACGGCGACCAGATCCTGGCCGTCCTGGCGCTCGGGATGCGCGAGGCGGGGACGCTGCGCAAGAACACCGTCGTCGCCACCGTGATGTCCAACCTGGGCTTCAAGCTCGCCATGGAGCGCGAGGGCATCGACCTCGTCCAGACCGCGGTCGGCGACCGGTACGTCCTGGAGGAGATGAAGGCGCACGGCTTCGCGCTGGGCGGTGAGCAGTCCGGGCATGTGATCGTGCTGGACCACGCCACCACCGGCGACGGCACGCTGACCGGCCTGATGCTGGGTGCCCGGGTCGCCGCGACCGGCCGGTCGCTGGCCGAACTGGTGCGCGTCATGGAGCGGCTGCCGCAGATCCTCATCAACGTCCCCGACGTCGACAAGTCGCGGGTGACCACCTCTCCCGAGCTGACCGCGGCGGTCGCCGAGGCGGAGCGGGAGCTGGGCGCCACCGGCCGGGTGCTGCTGCGGCCGTCCGGCACGGAGCCGCTGGTGCGGGTGATGGTGGAGGCCGCGGACATCGAGCAGGCCCGGTCGGTGGCCGAGCGGCTCGCCGACGCGGTCAAGTCCGCGCTGGGCTGAGCCCTTTCGCTGATTTCCGGGCCCGTCCTCCCAGGGGTGTCTCCCCTAGCGGAGGGCGGGCCCGGTGTCGTGCCGGGCCCACAGCAGCTTCTGTGCCGCCAGGGTGAGCGTGCCGGCGATGACGATGCCTGCCAGGTTGAGCAGCAGCTGCTCCATGGAGTGCCAGGCCTGGCCGTACTCCTGGTAGCCGAGGGCCACCGCGGCGTTGGCGGCGGCCGGGACGGTGGTGACGGAGATCGCCACGCCGACCAGGGCGCCCGATTTGGCGGACGTCAGTGACAGCATCCCGGCGATGCCGGCGAGGACGGCGACGACGAACGAGAACCAGTCGGGCCGGTAGATGAAGTTGGTGTTCGGGCGCGCGGCCTCCAGCGCCTCGACGCGGAAGAGGCCGACCGCGTCCATGAAGAGGCTGAAGCCGACGGTCACCACCATCGCCAGCGCGAAACCGACGAGCAGCGCCTGGACCGAGCGCCAGGCCAGGCGCGGTGCCCGCTGGACGAGCGCGGTGCAGATACCGGCCAGCGGGCCGAACTCCGGGCCCACGGCCATCGCGCCGACGATCAGGATCGCGTTGTCGAGGACCACACCGCAGGCCGCGATCATCGTGGCGAGGGTCAGGAACGCGAGGTAGGTGGCCGAGAGCGTCGACTCCTCGTGGGTGGCGTCGGTCAGCGACTCCCACAGCACGGCGTCCGCGCCCTCGCCGGGGGCCTCGTCCTCCGCCCGGTCCGCCCGCCGGGACAGCGACAGATCGATGTTCTCGATGGCGATCGAACCGGTCCGGTCCAGATCCATCGCCCGCAGCCGGGCCAGCAGGCCGTCACCGGCCTCCCGTGCGACATCGCACAGCACCACATCGCCCTCCGGATCACGGGCCGCCCCGCTCAGGACGACCAGATGGGTCGTTCCGACGGTCGTCTCCAGCAGCTGGAGCACCTCGTCGGTACGGTCCGCGGGGACGATCAGGCGCAGATGCAGCACGGCGTTCGCACTCCCTAGAGCTTGCGCAACGACAGTCGTTGCACCTTGTGGTCCGGTCCCTTGCGCAGCACCAGGTTGGCGCGGCCGCGGGTCGGCGCGACGTTCTGTTGCAGATTGGGCTTGTTGACGGTGCGCCAGATCATGCGGGCGTAGTCGAGGGCTTCGTCCTCGGAGACCTGGGTGTACTTGCGGAAGTACGAGAACGGGTTCTGGAAGGCCGTCTCGCGCAGCTTGCGGAAGCGGCCGAGGTACCACTTCTCGATGTCCTCGGTGCGGGCGTCGACGTAGACGGAGAAGTCGAAGAAGTCGGCGAGCCCGAGGCGGGTGCGGCCGTCCTTGCCGGGCAGGGCCGGCTGGAGGACGTTCAGGCCCTCGACGATGAGGATGTCCGGGCGCTGCACGGTCAGCCGCTCGCCGGGCACGATGTCGTAGATCAGGTGGGAGTAGACGGGCGCGGTGACCTCGGCCTTGCCGGACTTCACATCCGCGACGAAGCGGGTCAGCGCCCGCCGGTCGTAGGACTCCGGGAAGCCCTTGCGGGACATCAGGCCGCGCCGGTGCAGCTCGGCGTTGGGGAAGAGGAAACCGTCGGTGGTGACCAGCTCGACCCGCGGATGCTCGGGCCAGCGGGCCAGCAGCGCCTGGAGCAGCCGGGCGGTGGTGGACTTCCCGACGGCCACGCTGCCCGCGACCCCGATGACGAACGGGGTACCGGGCTGGGGGCCGCCGCCCACGTCGCCGAGGAAGGTGTTCAGCGCACCGCGCAGATTGCTGGTGGCGCCGACGTAGAGGTTGAGGAGCCTGGACAGCGGGAGATAGACATCGCGCACCTCGTCGAGGTCGATGACATCGCCCAGGCCCCGCAGCCGTTCGACCTCGTCGGCCGTCAGGGGCAGCGGGGTCTTCTCCCGCAGGGCACTCCACTGTGCGCGCGTCAGATCGACGTACGGGGAGCTGTCGGCGCGGCGTCGTTGCTGCGGATCGGTCGTCATGGGCACGGGCCCATTGTGCGCAGCCGCCACACGCCGTTCATCTCGGGGTGCCCGACCGGGGCGCCGGGAGACGGGTTGTGGGTGTCGTGGCCGGGCTTGGGTATGTCTCTGCCCGGCTGTCTGTACCCGAGGGATTTTGCCCGGTACGGTCGGCTGTGGGGAGAGGCCCGGCTGCGGGCCGTGGACAATCAGGGGGTGCGTGTGCGAGCGCGTAAGACCGGTCTGCTGGGACAGCGGCCGTGGGGGAGGACCGGAGGCGTCAGGGGCCGGGGGGCGGATGCCGCATCGGACGGATTTGCCGCGCGGGTGTACGCCGAGTTAGCCGAGGAATTACCGGACGAGGATCTGGGCGAGGACCTCGCCGATTTCCTGGAGCGCTACGAGCCGGGCAGCGAGCTCGGGGCGGGCGCGGAGGCGGACGAGGAGTTCCTGGAGACGGTGCGTGAGGCGCACCACCGGATAGCGCGCGGGTATTGACCGGCGGGCGTCGTAGGCTGCCTCCATGTGCGGAATCGTGGGATATGTGGGCGGGCAGAGCGCCCTGGATGTCGTCCTGGCCGGGCTGAAGCGGCTGGAGTACCGCGGCTACGACTCGGCGGGTATCGCCGTGCTGGCCGATGGCGGTCTGGCAGCGGCGAAGAAAGCCGGCAAACTCGCCAACCTGGAGAAGGAACTGGCGGACCGTCCGCTGCCGGCCGGCTCGACCGGTATCGGGCACACCCGGTGGGCCACCCACGGCGGTCCGACCGACGAGAACGCCCATCCGCATCTGGACAATGCCGGCCGGGTCTCCGTCGTGCACAACGGCATCATCGAGAACTTCGCCCGACTGCGGGCCGAACTCACCGACCGCGGACACGAGTTGGCGTCCGAGACGGACACCGAGGTCGTGGCGCATCTGCTCGCCGAGGCCTACTCGTCCTGCGGTGAGCTGGCCGAGGCGATGCGGCAGGTGTGCCGGCAGCTGGAGGGCGCGTTCACGCTGGTCGCGGTGCATGCCGATGAGCCGGATGCGGTCGTCGGGGCGCGTCGTAACTCGCCGCTCGTGGTGGGGGTCGGGGACGGCGAGGCGTTCCTCGCCTCGGACGTGGCGGCGTTCATCGCGCACACCCGTGAGGCGATCGAGCTGGGCCAGGACCAGGTCGTGGAGCTGCGCCGGGACGGGGTGACGGTCACCGACTTCGACGGCGCGCCCGCGGAGGTCCGCGAGTACCACGTCGACTGGGACGCCTCGGCCGCCGAGAAGGGCGGCTACGACTACTTCATGCTCAAGGAGATCGCCGAGCAGCCGAAGGCCGTCGCGGACACCCTGCTGGGCCGGATCGACGCCTCCGGCGTGCTGTCCCTGGACGAGGTGCGGATTCCGCAGGCGGTGCTGCGCGAGGTCGACAAGGTCGTCATCGTGGCGTGCGGGACGGCGTACCACGCGGGGATGATCGCCAAGTACGCGATCGAGCACTGGACACGGATTCCCTGCGAGACGGAGCTGGCCAGCGAATTCCGCTACCGCGACCCGATCCTGGACCGGCACACACTCGTCATCGCCATCAGCCAGTCCGGCGAGACCATGGACACCCTGATGGCGCTGCGCCATGCGCGTGAGCAGGGCGCGAAGGTGCTCGCCATCTGCAACACGAACGGCTCGACCATCCCGCGGGAGTCGGACGCGGTGCTGTACACGCACGCCGGGCCCGAGGTCGCGGTGGCCTCCACGAAGGCGTTCCTGACCCAGTTGGTGGCCTGCTACCTGGTGGCGCTGTACGTCGCGCAGGTACGGGGCACGAAGTGGGGTGACGAGATCCGGGCCGTGGTGCGCGAACTGGCGGCCATCGGCACCCAGGTCGAGCAGGTGCTCGGCACGATGGAGCCGGTGCGGGAGCTGGCGCGCAGCCTCGCCGACAAGAACACGGTGCTGTTCCTCGGCCGTCATGTGAGCTATCCGGTGGCGCTGGAGGGCGCGCTGAAGCTCAAGGAGCTCGCGTACATGCATGCGGAGGGCTTTGCGGCCGGGGAGCTCAAGCACGGGCCGATCGCGTTGATCGAGGACGATCTGCCGGTGGTGGTGGTCGTGCCGTCGCCGCGCGGGCGGTCCGTGCTGCACGACAAGATCGTGTCGAACATCCAGGAGATCCGGGCCCGGGGGGCGCGCACGATCGTGATCGCGGAGGAGGGCGACGAGGCGGTGGTGCCCTACGCCGACCACCTCGTACGGATTCCGCGGACGCCGGTGCTGCTTCAGCCGCTGGTCTCCACGGTCCCGCTCCAGGTCTTCGCCTGTGAGCTGGCCACCGCCCGGGGCAACGAGGTCGACCAGCCGCGCAACCTCGCCAAATCGGTGACGGTGGAATGATCATCGGGGTCGGGATCGATGTCGCCGAGATCGAGCGGTTCGGCGCGGCGCTGGAGCGTACGCCGGAGCTGGCGCGGCGGCTCTTCATCGAGGAGGAGCTGATACTGCCGAGCGGGGAGCGCCGCGGTATCGCCTCCCTGGCGGCGCGGTTCGCCGCCAAGGAGGCGCTCGCCAAGGCGCTCGGGGCGCCGAGCGGGCTGCACTGGACCGATGCCGAGGTGTATGTCGAGGACAGCGGGCAGCCGCGGCTGCGGGTGCGCGGGACCGTCGAGGCGCGTGCGAAGGAGCTCGGGGTCCGCACGTGGCACGTGTCGCTGAGCCATGACGCGGGGGTCGCCTCCGCCGTGGTGATCGCCGAGGCCTGAGGCCGCTGCGGCGCCCGCCCCCGCTCGTCGGTGGGCGGGCGCCGTCTTTGCGGGGAGGCCGCCGCCGGGAGGGGAAATCCCCCGTACCCCGTGGGCGAGGGGCGAGACTTGTCGGTATGAGGACTGCCTACAGCGTGGAGACCGTGCGGGCCGCGGAGCGAGAGCTCATGGCCCGGTTGCCCGAAGGGGCCCTGATGCAGCGGGCGGCGGCCGGACTGGCCGTGGCCTGCGCGGAGTTGCTGGGGCGGGTGTACGGCTCCCGGGTGGTGCTGCTGGTGGGCAGCGGCGACAACGGCGGGGACGCGCTGTACGCCGGTGCCCGGCTGGCGCGGCGGGGAGCCGGGGTGGTGGCGGTGCTGCTCTCGCCCGATCGGGCGCACCAGGGAGGGCTCGGCGCGCTGCGGGCGGCCGGGGGGCGCGTCTCGGACGATGCGTCGCGGGACATCGCGCGGGCCGATCTGGTCGTGGACGGGATCGTCGGGATCGGTGGGCGGGGCGGGCTGCGCCCGGAGGCGGCCCGACTGGCGCGTGCGGCATGGGAGTCGGCGCCGGTGGTGGCCGTCGATCTGCCCAGCGGTGTGGACGCGGACAGCGGTGAGGTGCGGGGGGAGGCCGTACGGGCCGATGCGACGGTGACGTTCGGCGCGTACAAGCCGGGGCTGCTGATCGACCCGGCACGGGAGCGGGCCGGGGCGCTGCGGCTGGTGGACATCGGGCTCACGCTGCCCGGGGACGCCGGCATGGAGGCGTTGCAGCATGCGGACGTGGCGGAGCTGCTGCCGCGTCCGGTGCCCGAGAGCGACAAGTACCGGCGCGGTGTGGTCGGGGTGGTCGCCGGGTCCGCGCGGTATCCCGGGGCGGCGGTGCTCGCGGTGGCGGGCGCGTTGCGGGGCGGTGCGGGGGCCGTGCGCTATGTCGGTCCGGCCGCCGATGCGGTGCTGGCGCGCTTTCCGGAGACGCTGGTGCATGCCGGGCCGCCGGACAAGGCGGGCCGGGTGCAGGCCTGGGTGATCGGTCCCGGCATCGGCGAGGAGTCGGACGCGCTGGAGGACGTGCTGGCGTCGGAGGTGCCGGTGCTGGTGGACGCGGACGGGCTGCGGTTCCTGACGCCCCGTCGGGTCGCGGAGCGCCCGGCCGCGACACTGCTGACGCCGCATGCGGGGGAGGCCGCCGCGCTGCTGGGGTGCGGCCGTGAAGACGTCGAGGCGGCACGGCTGACGTCCGTACGGGAGCTGGCGGCGCGGTACGGCGCCACGGTGCTGCTCAAGGGCTCGACGACGCTGATCGCGGAGGCGGACGGGCCGGTGCGGGTCAATCCCACGGGGACCAGCTGGCTGGCGACGGCCGGGAGCGGGGATGTGCTGTCGGGGGTGACGGGGTCGTTGCTCGCCGCGGGGCTCACGGCGCGTGACGCGGGGTCGGCCGGTGCGTATCTGCACGGGCTGGCGGCCCGCCGCGCGGCCGGGCCGGCCGGCGCGCCGATCCTGGCCTCGGAGGTCGCCGGTCATCTGGCCGACGCCTGGCGCGAGGTGACGGACTGACAGCTGACGCGCGGGCATTACGCCCCGCGGGGGAAAGGGGCGGGCACCAGGGCGAACCTGGTGCCCGGCGGGCGGTACGGGCGCGCGGCCACGGCATGCGTGAGGGCATGAAACGCACTCTTCCGGCGCTGCTGGTCTGCGCCTCGCTGCTCACTGTCGCCGGGCCTCCCGCGCAGGCCGTGGCACCGTCGCCCGTCTCGCACGCGGTCTTTGAGCCCGTCTCGTACCCGGCTTCCGACCTGGTCCCCGGCATCCCGCGCGCTCAGCGGGCGCCGGCCGCGCAGGAGACCGCCGGCCGGGCGCAGACGCGCGGGCGGCAGCCGCACATCGAGTACGTGCCGCGGTCCGAGGCGGTGCGCCACGGCACCAGGGCGGCGGCGTGCAGCCGGGCGACCGGGCCCTTCCAGCGGCAGGCGGAGCGCTATCTGCGGCGGGAGGTGGACGGGCGGCAGAGTGCGGGCGACTGCCGGGCGATCCGGCGGTTCCAGCAGGCGCACCGCATCGCCCCGGCCACCGGATTCGCGGGGCCGGTCACGGGCGCGATGGTGCGGGTGATGCGGGCCAAGAAGGACCCCAACCGGGCCGGACGCTGCCCCGACCGTCGCGAGCGGACCGCGTGCGTCGATCTGAACCGGCAGCTGATGTGGGTGCAGCAGAACGGGCGGGTGATCTTCGACCCGGTGGCGATCCGTTCCGGGGCGCCGACGATGGAGACCCGTACGGGTTCGTACCGGATCTACCTGCGGCACAGAAGCCACATTTCCAACCTTTACGGCACCTCGATGCCGTTCGCGCAGTTCTTCGACCGCGGCGAGGCGCTGCACGGCGTCTACGAGGACATCTTCCAGGGGGCCGGCTCGCACGGCTGCGTCAACCTCACATGGAGCGATGCGCGGAAGCTGTGGGATCTGCTGAGGAAGGGGGACGTGGTGTACGTCTGGGGGCGGAAACCCAGCGTGTGAGCCCGGTTTTCCCGCCCGTCCCCCGGGGTGCCGCGGCGTGGCCTGCAACACTGAGGGGGATGAACGAGACAGCGAAGCGCGCCCGTGCCGCCATCGACGTCGCCGCCGTGCGGTCGAACGTCCGTGCACTGCGGGACCGCGCACCCCGGGCAGAGCTGATGGCCGTGGTCAAGTCCGACGGCTACGGACACGGGGCGGTGCGCTGCGCGCGCGCCGCCCGTGAGGCCGGTGCGGGCTGGCTGGGCACGGCGCTGCCCCAGGAGGCCTTCGCGCTGCGTGCGGCCGGTGACACCGGGCGGCTGATGTGCTGGCTGTGGACGCCGGGCGGCCCCTGGCAACAGGCCGTCGAGCAGGACATCGACGTCGGGGTGAGCGCGCTGTGGGCGCTGCGCGAGGTGGTCGCGGCGGCGCGGGCGTGCGGCCGCACCGCCCGCGTCCAGCTCAAGGTCGACACCGGCCTGGGCCGCAACGGCTGCCCGCCCGCCGACTGGCCGGAACTGACCGCGGCCGCCCGCGCCGCCGAGGCCGAGGGCGCGCTGACCGTCACCGGCGTCTGGTCGCACTTCGCCTGTGCCGACGAGCCCGGCCACCCCTCGATCGCCGCCCAGCTGGATGTCTTCCACGAGGCGTTGAAGACCGCCGAGACGGCCGGACTGCGCCCCGAGGTGCGGCATATCGCCAACACCCCGGCCCTGCTGACCCTGCCCGAGGCGCACTTCGACCTGGTCCGCACCGGCATCGGCATCTACGGCATCTCGCCCAGCCCGGAGGTCGGCACCTCCCAGGACCTCGGGCTGCGGCCGGCGATGACCCTGGAGGCCTCGCTCGCGTCGGTCAAGCGCGTCCCGGGCGGCCACGGCGTGTCGTACGGGCATCACTACACGACGCCCGGCGCGACGGCCCTGGCACTGATCCCGCTCGGCTATGCCGACGGCATCCCGCGGCACGCCTCCGGCACCGGCCCGGTGCTGGTCGCCGGCAAGCGGCGGACGGTCGCCGGACGGATCGCGATGGACCAGTTCGTGGTGGACCTGGGCGGCGACAGCGCCGAGCCGGGCGATCCGGCGGTGCTGTTCGGCCCCGGGGACCGCGGTGAGCCGACCGCGGAGGACTGGGCCCGGGTGGCCGGAACCATCGGCTACGAAATCGTCACCCGGATCGGATCCCGGGTGCCACGCGTCTATGTGGACAGCGGCATACGGAACGAAGCCGAAGGGGACAGTGCGCTTACGGGGGGCACGGCATGACCGAGGGACAGGAGGCCGCCGCGCAGGCGGTCGAGACGGCGGCCGAGGTGGCCGGCAACTGGGCGCGGGCGGGCCGGCACGCCGGTGTCGCCGGCGCCGCGATCGGCGTGGTCGCGGCGGGTGCCGCGGCCGGTGTGGCGATAGAGCGGATGACGGTCGGCCGCGGGATGCGGCGGCGCGCCCGGCTCGCACTGGACGCCGCGGGCCCGTACGGCACGCTGCGCGGCACCCCGGGTGCCGCGATCGCCGAGGACGGCACCGAGCTGTACTACGAGGTCGACGAGCCGGGCCCGGAGCCGGGCCGCCCGGAGAAGGGCGACGGGACGGGCAAGTCCGCCGTGAACGGCAAGCACGGCAAACACGGCAAGAGCGACCGCTCCGCCAAGCCCGTCCGCGGCAAGGAGGCCCGCGCGGCACAGGAGGCCCAGGGCGGTCTGCGCAAGCGGCTGACGGCCGCACTGGGGCGGCGCTCCGCGGCCCCCACGGTCGTTTTCAGCCACGGCTACTGCCTCAGCCAGGACTCCTGGCACTTCCAGCGCTCCGCGCTGCGCGGCACGGTGCGCACCGTCCACTGGGACCAGCGCAGCCACGGCCGCTCCTCGCGCGGCCACGGCCAGATCGACGGCACGGAACCGGTCACCATCGACCTGCTGGGCCGGGATCTGAAGGCGGTGCTGGACGCCGCGGTCCCGGAGGGGCCGATCGTGCTGGTCGGGCACTCCATGGGCGGGATGACGGTGATGGCGCTGGCCGACCAGTTCCCCGAGTACGTCGCGGAGCGGGTGGTCGGGGTGGCCCTGATCGGCACCTCCGCCGGCCGGCTCAGCGAGGTCGGCTTCGGGCTGCCGTCCATGGGCGTCAAGGCCTTCCACTGGCTCGCGCCGGGCGTCCTCAAGGCGCTGGGCTGGCAGCGCGAGATCGTCGAGCGCGGGCGGCGGGCCACCGCCGACCTCTTCGCGGGGCTGATCAAGCGGTATTCGTTCGGGACGCCGGAGAAGGTGGACCCGGGCATCGCGCGGTTCGGCGAGCGGCTGATCGAGGCGACGCCGATCGATGTGGTCGCCGAGTTCTTCCCGGCGTTCGCGGTGCACGACAAGACCGAGGCGCTGGTGGCGTACGACGCGGTGCCCGCGCTGGTGCTCGCCGGGGAGAGCGATCTGATCACTCCTGCCGACCACAGCCGGACGATCGCCGAGATGCTGCCCGACGCGGATCTGGTGTGTGTCCCCGGCGCCGGGCATCTGGTGATGCTGGAGCGGCCCGAGCTGGTCAATGACCATCTGGTGTCGCTGGTGGAGCGGGCGAGCGCGACGGCCCGCAGCTCGCGTCCCGCCCGCGCCTGACCCGGCGGGGCCCCGGGGCCTGCCGGACAGCGGTCCGCAGGCCGTCGCACCAGGTCCGCCGGCCCGGGGCGGCGTCGTGGAGGGTCGGTGGCCGGGCGGCGGGGACGGGGCTGCCGTCCCCCAAGGCCATCGATGAGGGGCGGTGGCCGGGTGACGGGCGGGCCGTACCATTTGCGGCATGAGCACCACCGCAGCGATTGCGCACGTAACCGTCAAGTCACCCGCACAGATGCAGGAGTTGGGCCGCCGGCTGGCCCCGCTGCTGCGCCCCGGCGACCTGGTGCTGCTCACCGGTGAGCTGGGCGCCGGCAAGACCACGCTGACCCGCGGCCTGGGCGAGGCCCTGGGCGTGCGCGGCGCCGTGACCTCGCCCACCTTTGTCATCGCCCGGGTGCACCCCTCGCTGACCGGCGGCCCCGCGCTGGTGCATGTCGACGCCTACCGGCTCGGCGGCGGGCTGGACGAGATGGAGGACCTGGACCTCGATGTCTCGCTGCCGGAGTCGGTGGTGGTCGTGGAGTGGGGCGAGGGCAAGGTCGAGGAGCTGTCCGAGGACCGGCTGCATGTGGTGATCGGGCGCGCCGTCGGAGCGGATGCGCCGGGCGGCGCGGACGGGGCACCGGTGGACACCGCGGACGATGTGCGCGAGGTGACGGTCACCGGCCTCGGCGCGCGCTGGGCGGACGCCGGCCTGCCCGAGCTGGAGATCTGCTGACCGCGGGCGGGCCGTACGCGGTGGCGGGGTGACCGGCCGTGGCGACGGCGGGCGGACCGGGGAGCGGCGACGGGCGGACCGGTCTCTGGCCCGGGTCGCACGTCCCGTAGTTTCCGACAAGCCGTCGGTAAGATGTTGCATACCTGGTGCCGGGCGTGGTGACATGGGTGGAGACCCCAGTTAGGTCAGCCTAAGTAGCGAGCCTAGCTTCTGTCGCTCGTCCCAGGAGCCCCGGGAGGCGTCCATGTCGGCCCACCAGCCTTCCCCCACGCCTGAAGGGTGCGGGGGGACCCCGATCGCGGCAGTCGGGCGCGCCGATCATGAGGCGCGCGAGACGCCGTCCATGAATGAGCTGCTGGCGGCGTGCGCCGCGGCCAGCGCCGTTTCCACGCCCCCCGACGCCGCCGAGGAAGCCCGTCAGGGCGAGCCCGCACGGTCCGCGGACGAGCCGGCCGGGGAGGACGGGACCGGGCCCGCCGGGTCCG
This sequence comes from Streptomyces sp. MCA2, assembly GCF_023544705.1. Classification (NCBI taxonomy): domain Bacteria; kingdom Bacillati; phylum Actinomycetota; class Actinomycetes; order Kitasatosporales; family Streptomycetaceae; genus Streptomyces; species Streptomyces sp. MCA2. The sequence goes on along the minus strand of NZ_JAMJFM010000010.1, from coordinate 5,100 downwards.
CGTCCACCGGGGGCCGCGACGCGGCGTAGCCCGTAGGGGCGAAAAAGCGGGGAGCCGGGCGCCGGGCGGTCAGGAGACCACGACGACCTTGGTGCCGTGCAGGGCGAAGTCCCACATCGCCTTGCCGTCCTCCCGCGACTCACGGATGCCGCCGGTCTTCTTCGTCGAGCCCGCGGCGGGCATCGAGCCGTCGACGGCCGCGCTGAAGCCGATGGTGACGCTGTCCACACTCGCGAACCGCACCACATGCTCGATCGCGATGCCGTCCGAGCCCGTGACGCTCACCGAACGCGAGCTGACCGCGTACGACCCCAGCGGCGGGCTCACCGTGCTCGGCGCGACCCGGTACGTACGCAGCGCCTTGTCCTTCGGGCCGACCAGCCAGACGCGCTTGGCGTCGAGCGAGTAGACGATCCGCCGGCCCTTCCCGGACGCCGCGGGGACCTCGGCCGGAGCGGGCGCCTTGCCCTTCTTGCGGCCCTGCTCCGAGTGCCCCTTGGACGCACGGTGGGGGCTGTCCTTGCGGGCCTGGGTGAGGGTGTCCGGAGCGGACGCCGCGGCCTGGTAGCCGAGCACACCGACCACGACCACGGCAGCCGTGGTCAGCGCGGTGACGATCATGCTGCTCTTAGCGGGCACCGCTGTGCCACCTTTCCTCCCTCTCCCTGCCTCCGGCGGGGAGCCCCGGGCCTTGGAACGCCGGGCTGCTTGCTGCTGGCTACGGGGGCGACGGTAGCACCGCGACAGGTACCACCTGCCGAGCCGTAGTCTTAAGGGCGTGCTGCTGCTAGCTCTTGACACCGCCACCCCCGCCGTCACCGTCGCGCTCCATGACGGCACCCGCGTCCTCGCCGAGTCCCGCCAGGTGGATGCGCGCCGGCACGGCGAGCTGCTGCTGCCCGCCGTCGACCGGGTGCTGGCCGAGGCCGGCCTGAAGCTCGACGCGGTCAGCGACATCGTGGTCGGCGTGGGCCCGGGACCGTACACCGGGCTGCGGGTCGGCCTGGTGACCGCCGCGACCTTCGGGTCGGCGCTCGGCGTACCCGTCCACGGCCTGTGCACCCTCGACGGCCTCGCCTACGCCTCCGGGCTGACCGAGCCCTTCGTCGTGGCCACCGACGCCCGCCGCAAGGAGGTCTACTGGGCGCGCTACGAGGCCAGCCCCTCGCCCGGCGACGCCGCGCCCCGCACGATCACGCGGCTGACCGAGCCCGCCGTCGACCGCCCCGCGGACATCGCCGACCAGGTGGCTGGCGTGCCCGCCGTGGGTGCGGGCGCCCTGCTCTACGACACGGTCTTCACCGGCGTACGGCGCGAGGGCCCCGAGCACCAGTCCGCCGGGGCGCTGGCCACACTGGCCGCCGGGAAGCTGGCCGCGGGCGAGGAGCTGCCGCCCCCGCAGCCGATGTACCTGCGCCGCCCGGACGCCCAGGTGCCCGCCAACTACAAGGTGGTCACTCCCCAGTGACCGCCCGCCCGTCGCCCGACCACCTCTCGGCGAGCCCGCCGGGTGCTCCTCAGCCCGGCGCGGTGCTGCGCGAGATGCGCTGGTGGGACATAGCGCCGGTGCTGGATCTCGAACGGGAGCTCTTCCCCGAGGACGCCTGGTCGCCGGGCATGTTCTGGTCCGAGCTGGCCCATGCGCGCGGCCCGCACGCCACCCGCCGCTACCTCGTCGCCGAGCAGGAGGTGCCGCCGCGCAGCGGCGCCGATGAGGGGATTGGGGTCTCCCCTGCTCGAACGGAGTTGAGAGCTTGGGGAAGGCCGGGTGGCGGGCGGGACGGCCGGCTGGTCGGCTACGGCGGGCTGGCCGCCGTCGACGGCACCGGCGACATCCAGACCATCGCCACCGCCCGGGACCAGTGGGGCACCGGCCTCGGTGCCCGGCTGCTGACCGAACTCCTCGGTGCCGCGACGGACTTCGAATGCCACGAGGTGCTGCTGGAGGTGCGCGTCGACAACCTCCGCGCCCAGCGCCTCTACGAGCGCTTCGGCTTCGAGCCGATCGGCTTCCGCCGCGGCTACTACCAGCCCGGCAACCACGACGCCCTCGTGATGCGCCGCACCACCCAGACCTCCTCCGAAGCACCCTCCGTACAAGGAACTTGACACTCATGGCTGACTCACGCGGCGGACCGCTCGTCCTCGGCATCGAGACCTCCTGCGACGAGACCGGTGTCGGCATCGTCCGCGGCCACACCCTCCTCGCCGACGCGGTCGCCTCCAGCGTCGACGAGCACGCCCGCTTCGGCGGTGTGGTGCCGGAGGTGGCCTCGCGCGCCCACCTGGAGGCGATGGTCCCCACCATCCAGCGGGCCCTGAAGGACGCCGGGGTCGCGGCCTCCGACCTGGACGGGATCGCGGTCACCGCGGGACCGGGCCTGGCCGGTGCGCTGCTGGTCGGCGTCTCGGCCGCCAAGGCGTACGCCTACGCCCTGGGCAAGCCGCTCTACGGCGTCAACCACCTCGCCTCGCACATCTGCGTCGACCAGCTGGAGCACGGCCCGCTGCCGGAGCCGACGATGGCCCTGCTGGTGAGCGGCGGTCACTCCTCCCTCCTGCTGGCCCCGGACATCACCTCCGACGTGCGGCCGCTGGGCTCGACGATCGACGACGCGGCGGGGGAGGCCTTCGACAAGATCGCGCGGGTGCTGAACCTCGGCTTCCCCGGCGGCCCGGTCATCGACCGCTACGCCCGCGAGGGCAACCCGGACGCGATCCGCTTCCCGCGCGGCCTGACCGGCCCCCGCGACCCGGTCTACGACTTCTCCTTCTCCGGCCTGAAGACGGCCGTCGCGCGCTGGATCGAGGCCAAGCGGGCGGCCGGTGAACAGGTGCCGGTGGCGGACGTCTCGGCGTCCTTCCAGGAGGCCGTGGTGGATGTGCTGACCCGTAAGGCCGTCCGGGCCTGCAAGGACAGCGGCGTGGACCACCTGATGATCGGCGGCGGGGTCGCGGCCAACTCCCGGCTGCGGGCCATGGCCCAGCGCCGCTGCGAGGACGCCGGGATCACCCTGCGGGTGCCGCGGCCCAAGCTGTGCACCGACAACGGCGCGATGGTCGCCGCCCTGGGCGCGGAGATGGTGGCCCGCAACCGGCCGGCCTCCGCCTGGGACCTCTCCGCCGACTCGTCCCTGCCGGTCACCGAACCGCATGTGCCCGGCGAGGTCCCTGACCCGCCCGCCCCGTCCGGCCACCACCATGACCACGGCCACGGCCATGACCACGACCATGACCACGTCCACGAGATGAGCAAGAACAACCTCTACTCCTGAGGCCGCGAGGGCTCGCTTTGTCGTTCTGCGAGTCCTCCCGCTTCCTCCCCGCCCGACGTCCGGCCCGAGGTCTTACCCTGGCAGCGGCATCGGGCTCGCGCGTGGGGAGGCGGCAGACTGTGGACTGGTTCTGGTGGGTCTTCATCTTCTTCATGGCGGGCGGCTTCGCGAAGGTCGCCGACACCGCGCGCACGGCGCTGCGTACGCGCCACGAACGCAAGATGGAGCGGCTGGAGACCGCCCGTCAGGAGCGGCAGGAGCTGGCCGCCGCCCAGCAGCCGCCGCAGCCGGTGTGCGGCTGCACCCACCACCTCGCCAAGCATGACAAAAAGGGCAGGTGTCATGAGCGGGTGGAGGTGGCGGTCGCCTGGGACGCCGACCACAGGCCGGTGCAGTACGAGGCGGGCCAGTGCACCTGCCAGCAGTACATCGGCCCGCAGCCGCTCTCCCAGATCTACGCCGAGGACCTCACCGACCTGGCCTGAGGGCAGCCCCTCAGGGCGCGTCCGCCGCGGGGTGCCCCAGCAGCATCGAGGGGGCGCCTGCGACCCGGGTCAGGAAGATCGTGCAGGACTTGCGGCCCCCGCCGAGCTTCAGCTTCTTGCGCAGCTCCTCCGGCTCCACCGCGGAACCACGCTTCTTGATCACCGCGATGCCCACCTCGCGCTCCCGCAGCAGCGCCTTGAGCTTCTTGACGTGGAACGGCAGCACATCGGTGATCGCGTAGGCGGTCGCGTACGGCGTCTCGACCAGCCGGTCCGCGGTGAGGTACGCGATCGTCGGATCGATCAGCCGGCCGCCGATCTGCCGGGCGACATCCGCGACGAGATGGGCGCGGATCACCGCCCCGTCCGGCTCGTACAGCCAGTCCCCGACGGGGCCCGGCTCGGGATCCGGCAGTCCGGCGCCGAGCAGCGAGTCACCGGCCGGGAGCAGCGTGGCACGGCGGCCGCCCGGCGTGATGCGCCCCGCCCCGCCCTGCGCCGCGCCGAACCACACCACGGCCTCCTTGACGTCGCCGCCGTCCGAGATCCACTCCGTCTCGGCGTCCTCGGGCAGCGCGTCGTGCGGCACCCCCGGCGCGATCTTCAGCGCCGCGACCGGTGCCTTACGGGCCGCCTCGACGGCCCACGACAGCGGCGGCGAGTACGCCTCGGGATCGAAGATCCGGCCACCCCTCGCCTTGCTGCGCCGCGCCGGATCGACGAACACCGCGTCATATCCGGCCGTGTCCACCTCCGTCACATCCGCGCAGCGCACCTCGATCAGCTCCGCGAGCCCCAGCGCCTCGGCATTGGCCCGCGCCGCCGCGCAGGCCAGCGGGTCCCGGTCGACGGCCAGGACTCGGATCCCGGCGCGAGCCAGCGCGATCGCGTCGCCGCCGATGCCGCAGCACAGGTCCGCCAGCGTCCGCACGCCCAGCGCCGCGAGCCGCTCGGCGCGGTGGGCGGCGACCGTGGCACGGGTGGACTGCTCGACGCCGTTGGGCGTGAAGTACATCAGCCGCGCGTCCGCCCCGAACTTCGCCACCGCGCGCTGCCGCAGCCGGGCCTGCCCGAGCGCGGCGGAGACCAGCGGCGCGGGGTGCTCACGGCGCAGCCGGGTGGCTGCCGCCAGCTCGTCCGCCGGGTCGTGGTCCCGCAGCTCGGCCAGCAGCGATTGCCCCTCCGGGGCGAGCAGGGCGGAGAAGGTGTCCAGGTCGTTCACGGTGTCATTGTCCTCCCACGTTTTTGGCTTTCCCGCCGTGGGTTCCGCTGCGCTTGGCCTCCGGCCCACGTTTTTGGCTTTCTCGCCGTTGCGCCTGCGGCGGGCGGGTCCGCTGCGC